>JAIFNK010000224.1 GCA_020047775.1 Akkermansia sp.
CGCCACCTGGGCGACCTTGAACGGGAAACCGGTGGGCGATGCGAACGCGTCCGTGTGGATTCTCAAATCCTCGCGTTTCACGCCTGCAAGGATTTCAGTCTTGATCGAAGGATCGAATCCGGACTCCTCACAAAACGCGAACGCCGTGCCCACCTGGATGCCCTTGGCTCCAAGTGCCTGCGCCTCACGCAGCTTGCCGATCCGACCGTAACCGCCGGCCAACCAGAACGGCAGGCCGATTTCCGCAAACTTCGCGGGATCGATCCGGTCGCGCTCGCCATAGATCGGCTCGCCCTCGGGCGTGAGTTGCATCGGTCCGCGCGGCGGTGCGTTGTGGCCGCCGGCGATCGAGGCTTCCACCACGAATCCATCGACCCGCCCGGAGGATTTGCGGCGTAAATTTTCCGCCAGCACCGGCGAGGAAACGATCGCGAGGAAAATCGGGCGCGCCAGTTCCGGCACCGGGCCGAACTCTGCGGGATCGAGGTGAATGAGCACGGGCTCCCTCGCGCCCGTCACATCGAGCCGCATTTCTGAGGGATGACCGGCTGCCAGATCATCGAGGATTTTCGGAATTTGCCGCGGAATGCCCGCGCCCATCAGCACCACGTTCACGCCGGCAAGCATCGCGCCATAAAGCGCCAGCAGGGTCGGTGTCTGGATTTTTTCCAACAGGTTGAGCCCCACCCATCCCGTGTGCCCTTCCTTGGCGAGATGGACCGCCACAAAACTTGACGCGATCACCAACTCGCGGGTCGAGCGCGACGGCTGGTGGGAAATCATCGACGGCGTCTTGAAAGGAGCGCTATCCTCCTTGCCTCCCGGGATGAAATAGCGGCAGAGAATGTTCCTCGCGATCTCCGGATAGGGAAACGCCTCAAGCGCGCGCCGCAAATGACCGCCGGCGTCGCCCATCTGGAGTTGCCGCGTCAGCAACAAATCCAGCGCGGTGCCCGAGACCACGCCGAGCTGGCCCAGTTGCGAAACCGCCCGCGCCAAGCGCCAACCGGACACCCCGATCCCCATCCCGCCCTGGATGATCGGCGGCAATAGGGTGGCATCGGCTAAATAGGAAGATGCGGGATTCGTGCTCATTTCGAGTAACCTAAGAGAGTTCCGCACTCCGCCAATTTCAAAGCAGTCGGTGCATAGGAAATCGCTTGAAAAGCGGTGGAAATACAGATGGTGAGCACCTTAAGAAAAGTTGAATTTCACCGAAACTCAAGGAAATATCCACATTAAAAAATATGTTTTCTTTAATGATCGGGCGGTTCACGGAGCTCGCAAATCGCCTCCAGAAATTCCATCCCTAGAGCCATCAAGGTTCCAGCTCATTCCGCGTTTTCTGCTTGTCGAGCCTATCCATGGTAGGGTAACGACTCTGCCCTATACCACATTTGGTGATCGCTAGTGTTTCAACAAAGAGCCGAGCCTTCACCCATTTCCAACCTCCCGCCCCAACCCCACTGCCCATGAACCCGCCCGCCGCCACCCTCGATTCTCCGCCCCGCCCGCTGTCCAAACCTTCCGGGCTCGCCTTCGAAGCCCGTTTTGCCACGCCCGGAATCTCGCCGTTCGACGAGATCGAGTGGGACCACCGCACCGCGGAAATCACGGACGACAGCGGCAAGGCGATGTTCCGCCAGGAGAACGTCGAGGTACCCAAGGCCTGGAGCGAGCTTGCCACCAAGATCGCCGTCTCGAAATATTTCTATGGCGACGCCTCGCTCGGCAAAGACCCGCTCCAAGGCGGCCGCGAGCAATCCGTCCGCCAGCTCATCCACCGCGTCACCCGCACCATCGCCGACTGGGGACTCGCCGACGGCTACTTCGCGGATGAAACGAGCGCCGGGAATTTCTACCAGGATCTCACCTGGCTCTGCCTCCATCAGCACGGCGCGTTTAACTCGCCGGTGTGGTTCAACGTCGGCCTGCACCACCACTACGGCGTCGGCGAGAAAGGCGGCGAGGGTTCCTGGTTCTGGGATCCCACGGCCGGAAAAGCCCGCCGCGCGCCCGGCCAATACCACTATCCGCAAGCCAGCGCGTGCTTCATCCAGGGCGTGAAGGACAACATGGAGGACATCATGCGCCTCGCTACTTCCGAGGCCATGCTCTTCAAATACGGGTCCGGCTCCGGCTCGGACCTGTCCACCCTGCGCTCGTCCCGCGAGAAACTATCAGGCGGTGGCAAGCCGTCCGGACCGATGTCGTTCCTGCGGATTTACGACCAGGTCGCCAACGCCGTGAAGTCCGGCGGCAAGACCCGCCGCGCCGCGAAAATGAACACGCTCAAGGACTGGCATCCGGACATCGAGGACTTCATCGAGGCGAAGACCATCGAGGAAAAAAAGGCCTGGGCGCTCATCGAGCAGGGCTACGACGGCAGCTACAACGGCGACGCCTACGGCTCGGTGATGTTTCAAAACGAAAACCTATCCGTCCGCGCCAGCGACGAGTTCATGCAGGCCGCCGCCGACGGTGGCGACTGGTGGACCCGCCGCGTCACCGACGGCGAGCCCTGCGAGAAAAAGGACGCCCGCGAACTGCTGCGCAAGATCTCCCTCGGCACCTGGACTTGCGGCGACCCCGGCATGCAGTTCGATTCCACCATCCACGAGTGGCACACCTGCAAGGGCAGCGGTCGCCAGCACTCGACCAACCCGTGCTCGGAATATCTTTTCCTCAACGACACCGCCTGCAACCTCGCCTCGCTCAACCTTGTTCATTTCCAAAAATCCGACGGCTCGTTCGACACCGCGCGCTTCCAGTCCGCGATCCGGCTCTTCATCGTCGCCCAGGAAATCCTCGTGGACCGCGCCAGCTATCCGACCCAGCCGATCGCCGAAAACTCGCACGCCTTCCGCACGCTCGGCCTCGGCTATGCCAACCTCGGCGCGCTCATCATGAGCCGCGGGCTCGGCTATCACAGCGACGAGGGCCGCACCTTCGCCGCCGCCATCACTGCGCTGATGACCGGCCAAGCCTACGAAGTCAGCGCCGAGCTTGCCTCGGTGAAAGGTCCGTTTCCTTCCTACCGCGACGCCCGCTACGGCGACGTCACCCGCCCGCCCGCCGCGTCCAACGAGGAGTCGATGTTAGGAGTCATCAAGCGCCATCAGGACCGCGCCGGGGAACTCGAGGGCCGCGGCGATTGCGCGCCGATCATCAACAGCGCCCGCGCCGCCTGGGACCGCGCGTTGCAGGCCGGACGCAGCCACGGCTACCGCAACGCGCAGGTCACCGTGCTCGCGCCCACCGGCACCATCGGGTTTCTAATGGATTGCGACACCACCGGCATCGAGCCGGACATCGCGCTGGTGAAATACAAGCTGCTCGCCGGCGGCGGGATGCTGAAAATCGTCAACCGCACGGTGCCTCCCGCCCTCACGCGGCTCGGATACACGCTGGATGAAACCGCCGCCATCCTCGGCCACATCGAGCAATACGACACCATCGAGGACGTCACCGACGAGACCACCGGCGAGCCCGTCCCCAGCGGCTTGAAACACGAGCACCTGCCGGTTTTCGACTGCGCCTTCAAGCCTTACAACGGCAGCCGCAGCCTGCATTACCGCGGCCACCTGCTGATGATGGCCGCCGCCCAGCCGTTTCTATCAGGAGCGATTTCCAAAACCGTGAACCTGCCGGAAAACGCCACCGTCGAGGACATCATGCAGACTTACATCGAGGCGTGGCAGCTCGGACTCAAGGCGGTCGCCATCTACCGCGACGGCTCGAAACGCAGCGCCCCGCTCAACACCCGCAAGACCACCGGCATGGGCGGCAGCGCCGATGACGCCACCGCTCCGGCCGACGTGCTCGCCGCGAGAATCGAGGAACTCGCCCGCGAAAACGAAGCGCTCCGCCAGCGCCTGGAAGCCCCGACCCGCCAGCCGATGACTGACACCCACATGTCGCTCACCCACAAGTTCGAGATCGCCGGCCACAAGGGCTACCTCACCGTCGGCTTCTATCCGGACCACCGCCCGGGCGAGATTTTCATCCAGATGTCCAAGGAAGGCAGCACCATCGGCGGCCTGATGGACACCGTCGCCACGCTCACCTCCATCGCTCTGCAATACGGCGTGCCGCTCGAGCAGCTCGTGAACAAGTTCGCCTATCAGCGCTTCGAGCCCAGTGGATTCACCAAGAACCCGGACATCCGCACCGCCTTCAGCATCACCGACTACGTCTTCCGCTGGATGGGTTGCGAGTTCATCCAGGGCTATCGGAAAGCCACCTCGCCCGACCACGGCCAGGAGGAACTGCCGATGACGGAAATCGCCGAAATGGAGCAATCCGCGCTTAACCGCCCGGTCCGCGAGCTCAATCTCGACAGTGGCCAAAGCCGCGTGAAACGCGCGCTCGGCAGCGCCTACATGGGCATCATCTGCTCGCACTGCGGCTCGGACAAAGTCATCCGCGCCGGTGCCTGCGGCGTCTGCACCCAGTGCGGCACCAGCCAGGGATGCAGTTGACGGAGCGCCCCCCGGTATTTCTTCCGCCGCACAGCCCCAAGGAAGGGCGATGCATGATCGCCCGTGCGGATGTTTGGCCGATGAAATTCGCGAAGCTCGTTTCATCGTCGTTCCATCCGCATCGGCGGACGCGTTCCGCCGCTCCTTGTGAGAGCGCTTCGCACGGTGCATTGGATGGCTCTTTCGCATGCACCACAGAAGTGTGGTGCCTCCTTGGTTCGCACTGTCAGCCGCCGCCGCCAAGTGATGCCATGACAGCGAAGCCAGCGCGCCAGAGAGTTTCCCATTGACCGGAACGATGTGACACAATAATGTGACACACATGAAACAGACGAGCATCCGGGAGTTGAAGCACGAGACCAGCAAGGTTCTCGCGCTGGTGGAAGCAGGCGAGACGGTGGAGGTGCGCCGCAGGAAGCAGGCGGTGGCGCTTCTCTCGCCGCCCGGAAAGGGGAAGGCGATGGTGAGGCCGGATTTCGCGGCACGAATCAGGGAGATTTACGGCGAGCAGGTGCTGGAACGCACGGGAACGGATCTGGTGGCCGAAGCGAGGGGCGAACGATGAACGACTACGCTGATACCGGTTTCCTCTGCTCGCTCTACGCGCCGGACGCGCACAGTCTCCGGGCCATCACCCTGATGAAGCGGCAGGCGGCACCTCTTGCCTTCACATGGATTCATCAGTTGGAGTTCCGCAACGCGCTGCGACTGCGTGTTTTCCACAGCGAGATCGCCCCGAAACAACGCGACGCGTCGCTGAACCTGCTGCTCGCCGATCTCGCCGGTGGAGTCTTGGCGCACAGCCAGGCTCCATTGGCGGATGTGATGACCGAAGCGGAGCGTCTCAGCGCATCGCATTCGGAACGGCTTGGCACGCGCAGTCTGGACATCCTTCACGTCGCAGCGGCACTTGTGAACGGCTCGCGGGTGTTCATCACATTCGACATCCGGCAGGCAAAGCTGGCGAAAGCCGCAGGACTGAAAGTGAAGCCCGTCTGAGAGATTCCCACGTGAATGGGGTCATGAATGGGGCCTCGCGCATTCACATCGCCCTCATCGCCGCGATCTAAACGCTCTCCTTTTTCCCGCTCGCGATGGAGCGGTAGATCGCCTCGATCACCTGCAAGTCGCGCAGGCCTTCCGCGCCCGAGGGCTCGAAGGGCTTGCCTTGAAGAATCGCCAGGGAGAAGGCGTCCATCTCCGCGGCGAAGTGGTCGGTCTGCGGCTCGGACAAAGTCATCCGCGCCGGTGCCTGCGGCGTCTGCACCCAGTGCGGCACCAGCCAGGGTTGCAGTTGATGGAACGCCGGTGTTGAGAACATAAGGAGAGTGGACACTCCTGTCCGCTTGCCGGTGAAACGTGAAAGATCAGCCTTTTCAGACTCTCTTTTCTCTTCACATTGAGCTCGCGGACAGGAGTGTCCGCGCTCCCTATCCAAGTCGATCATGCGCATCCGGAAAAAGCCACTCGCACTCGTTGTTCTAG
>JAIFNK010000335.1 GCA_020047775.1 Akkermansia sp.
TCGCACACGAGGACGCCAGGACCGGCGCGCGCGAGGTGCTGCGGGCGATGCCGCTCGCGAAATCGCTGCGCGAGGAAGTGGTCGCGCGGGTGCTTTCCGGGTTGCTGGCGCTCGACGACGACGAGGCGGCGGCCGGCCGGGCGACTGACTGGCTGGAATTCATCGCGCCCGAGGAAGTCGCGGCGCTGCCGGACGCGCATGTGGCGGCGTTGGCAGGACATCCGCTGGAGGCATGCCAGTTGCTGGCAGTTAGAATCTTGCTGAAACGCGGGTCACCGTCCGGCCTGCCGGAATCGCTGCTGATGGCGGCGCTTTCCTCGGAATATGCCGCCGTGCGGTGCCTGGGAATGGAGCTGCTAGGAAAGCTGCGCGACGACGAATTGGCGAAACGGGTGGAAACGCTGGCAGCCTGTGCGGTGTCACGGCATGCCGAGCTGCGGAACGTGGCGGGCTCATTGTTGAAGCGGGCGGCCGCGCATGACCGCGATGCTGCCCGCCAACTCGTCGAACAATGGTGGCCGCTGCTTTTCCGCAAGGAGGCTTTCGAGGGCCTGCACGCGTCGGTTTACGAAGCGCTGACCGGATCGTTTGCCGCGGAACTCGGGGTGATCCCGGCCGGGACTTTCCGGCAGATGCTGGAGTCGAAATATGGATTCGGCCAGGAGTTGGGGTTCGCGCTGCTGAAGCGCGAGGTCACGGAGCCTGGACTAACGGATTCCATCGAGTGGTCGGTGCATCCACTGGTGGCGCTGCGCGAGTGGGCGCGCGAGCATCTCGACAAACAAGCGCTGCGTGGCGATCCGGCGCACCTTTTGAAATTGCTGGAAGGTCCGTATGACGATTCGCGCGAATGGGCTTTCGAATTCTGCCGGACCGGGCTTCAGGACGGCGATTGGCCGCCGGAGGCCTTGGTCGCACTGTGCGATTCCAGTCAGCCCGCCGTGCGGACCTTCGGCCGCGAGCTGGTGACGCGGCTGTTCCGGGAAGAAGATGGCCCGCTCTATCTGGCGCGGCTGAGCCAGCATCCCACGGTGGAGGTGCAGGAGTTCGCCACGAACTATCTGGAACGCTTCGCCAGCGGCCAACCCGAACGCATCGCGGAGCTGGACCTGTATTTCCGCACGGTGCTCTCGCGGATCGGCGCGGGCCGGGTGGCGAAGCGGCGGGTACTGGCATTTCTCGAAAAGGAAGCGCTGGCGGACGAACGGGTGGCTGGATTTGTTACCACTTTGTTAGCCCGCCAGGCGGGCACGGTGGCGATCCAGGACAAGGCGGAAATGATCCGGATCCTCGACGCCCTGCGCCGCGCCTGGCCGGACCTGGCAGGTCCGTTGAAAGTAAAACCCGTGGAAATCTATCAGCCGTCATGATTTTCCAATTCCAATACAAGGGCTTCTCGAAAGTCCGCTCGACTCCGCAGCAGACGTCGATGTCGTTCGCGCCGGATCTCGGGCGCGAGCCGGTGGCTTTCCGCGGCTTGTTGCGCGACAAGCTGCCGTTTCGCGAAGCGGTCTGCGCCCTGCACGAAGTGGTGACCGGCGACCTGCGGTGGAAACCCAAACTGCGCGAGGACTACAAGGAATGGGCCGCCGGGCAGGAGGAGATCTGGCTGGCGGAATTCATGCGCGGCGGCATGGAGAACAAGGAGCGGCTGGCCGCCGCAAGGGCGGAGTTAGAGCAACTGCGGAAGAACAAGGTCGAGGTGATGAAGCCGTTTTACGAGGCGCGGCAGAATTATTTCAATCACATCTATCAGACGGACAAGGCTTTGTGGTTTGTGCTCGACCCGATCATCACGGTGCATCCGGATGAGGTGTTTTTCGAGTGCTTCAGCCAGGATGAATCGAGCTATGGCCGGCTGTCGTGTTCGCACGAGGTTTTCGAGAGCATCGGCGATATGAGCTGCGGCACGACCAACGTCGATTACTCGCGGTCCTTGTATGAGGAGTTCCGTAAAATCCGCGGCTACAAGGAAACCCGGCTGACAGTGGACCCCGAAGGCTTCGAGGTGCAGACCGGCCCGGACCCGGCGCATCGCGAGGAGAAGATCGAGGTGCCGGATTCGTGGGTGCGGGGATTCCTGCAGGTGAGCTCGGCGATGACGCTCGACGGCGTGGATCTCGACCTCGATCCGCTGGATTTCCACGCGATTTGTTTCCACCTGAAGCGGCGGAAGGAAAAATCCGGGCCACGCTCGCTGAGGTTCAAGCTGGTTCCCGGCCAGCCGCCGGTCATCACGGTCGATCCCTGGGGAACCGAGATCGTGTGCCGGCGCTCGATGCATTTCGCGACTGAAGCCACGGAGATCCGGATCTGGGGACGGCGGCGTTTGTTAGTCCTGGAGAATTTGATTCCCGTGGCCCGACGGGTGCGGGTGAAACTGCTGGGATATGGGATGCCGTCGTTCTGGCAGGTCGACATGGGCGAGCTGAAATTCACGCTCGGCCTGTCCGGTTGGACGGCCAACGATTGGTCGCGCGCCGGACAGTTCGACCTGCTGGCACCCCGCGCGGCGGTCTCGACCGAAGCGGTGGAAATGGTGCTGGGCGCGCTCAAAAAGGACTGGTGGGCGAACAGCCAGTCGCTTTCGGCGCAACTCGGGATGGATCGCAAGGATGTGCTCGGCGCATTGGTCGCAGGCACCCAGGCCGGTCTCGTGGTTAGGGATCTGGAGAGCGACATCTGGCGGTCGCGGGCTCTCAGCCGGGAGCCGCTGCCGATGGACGCTCTCAGGTTTTCCAACGAGCGCGAAGCGAAGGCCCGCGAGATTTTCAACAGGGGATCGGTCACGGTCGAAGTCGAGGAGCGGCTCCACGGGCGGCGGATCGTCGGGATCGTGGACGATGGGAAATCTCGCCAACCGGTGGACCTGGAAATCGACAACGACGAACGACTCGTGCGCGCGACCTGCGGCTGCAATTTCTATCAACAAAACCGCCTGCGTTCCGGGCCGTGCGAACACATCCTGGCCGCGCGGATGGCCAAGGCAAAACACCGTTTTTTCACGAAATGAGCGGAGGAATATCAATTTTTGCTGTTGGTGCCGGTGTCCGGCATCGTAGAACCCTTTCGACAGCGGTGGGGGTGAGGATCTTGCCATTCGGGCGGCGTTTCGCCGTCCATGCCAATAGCCAAGCCACGCATCACCGGTCGGCTCGTGACTGTGCGACACTTCCCTACGGGGTCGCTAATTCCGGGCCGGCTTCCATGAAGCGAATTAGCGACACCGTAGGGGTGTCGCTTGAGTTGAGCGGCCCGGTCTCCGGAGCTGCACGAAGACACTCCCCACCGCTGTCGCCCCCTTCCATCTAGCATGTCCGACCGTCAGCAAATCTACGATCGCATCCGGGCTCTGGGCAGCAAGGATAAGTTGATCCTGCAGGAGATGATCCGGAAGGGTTTCTGGAAACCCGGCTCGGCGGAGACTGCGATGCCGGACGCCCTGCTGGCGCGGGAGGTGGAACTGCTAACAGAACTGCGTTCGCTCAACGCAAAGCAGCAGGTATATGCGGATCGCGACAAGGCGCTCAAGGCGATGCGGCACGAGCGGCTGCGCGTTTCCCGCGTGAAGCAGAAGGAAACAAAAGCCCGGCGCGCGGAGCAGGCGGCGGCACGCACGGCGGCGTGGCGGAAACGCAAGACCGATGAAATCCTCCACCTCGGCGACGACGCCTCTAACTGTCCGAACGACCTGGCGTCGCGCGGCGAACGGTTGGCGAAATGGGGGTTGATGGATTTCGCAACGCACAAGGCGCTAGCGCAGTCGATGGCGATCGCCGTTGGCGAATTGCGGTTCCTCGCTTATGGCCGGAAAGTTTCGAAAATCAGCCACTACCGCCGCTTCCTGATGCCGAAAAAGCGCGGGGGCCATCGCCTGATTTCCGCACCGATGCCGCGGCTGAAACAGGCACAGCGGTGGATCCTGGTGCAGATTCTTGAAAAGGTGGCGCTACATGACGCGGCCCACGGATTCCGCAAGGAGCGGTCCATTCTAACCAATGCCAGCCCGCACTGCGGAGCTCCGCTGGTGATCAATCTCGATCTCCGGGATTTCTTCCCGAGCGTGGCGTGGAAGCGGGTTTTCGGCTTGTTTCTGGCACTCGGTTACTCGCGGTCCGTGGCGATGATCTTCGCCCAGCTCTGCACCGAACCGCCGGTTGAGGAAGTGGAAATGGATGGCGAAACCTGGCAGGTCGCAACCGGTGTCAGGCATCTTCCCCAAGGTGCGCCGACGAGCCCGGCGATCACCAACCTGCTCTGCCGCCGGATGGATGCGCGGATGCTCGGGATCGCGCGCAAACATGGATTTTCCTACACCCGGTATGCGGATGATCTCACGTTTTCCTCGGCCAGCGGCGACCGCGAGGCCTCGCGAAAACTTCTCTGGCAGGTGAAGCGGGTGATCGAGGAGGAAGGATTCCAGATCCATCCCGACAAGCTCCGCATCATGGGCAAGGGCCGTCGGCGCGAAGTAACCGGCCTGATCGTCGGCGAGAAGCCGTCCGTCCCGCGCGAGGATGTCCGGGCGTTCAGGGCGCTCTTGCATCGCTTGGAAAAACACGGCCCGGCCGGCTGCGCGTGGCGCGGTGAAACCCGCCACGTGCTCGCCAAGGTGATGGGCTACGCGAATTACCTGCGCATGGTCGATGCGGAAAAGTATGCGAGCTTGGCTGCCAAGGCCGATGCACTCCTGGCGAGAAACGGCTTCAAACAGGAAATACGTCATCCAAAGAAGCGGCCCCCCATGCCACCGCCGGTCCCGGGCGTTGCGACGCCACCGGCACCGTCGGGATTCCTGAAAAAGGTGATGGGATGGTTTGGTAAAAAGGAATGATCCTCAGACGGCTTGGGAGTTGCGGGCGGGCTGGGGATGGTTAAACTGCGCCATCATGTGGACCACCGTGCGCGAATTCGAGGATATCCGTTATGAAACAACGGATGAGGGAAGTATTGCAAAAATCACCATCAACCGGCCGGAAGTGCGCAACGCCTTCCGCCCGCTCACGGTCAAGGAAATGCTCGTCGCCTTCGACCTCGCCCACGAGGACCCGAAAGTCGGCGCGATCATCCTCACCGGTGCCGGCGACCTCGCGTTCTGCTCCGGCGGCGACCAGAAAGTCCGCGGCCACGCCGGCTACATCGGCGAGGACGGCATCCCGCGCCTCAACGTGCTGGATTTGCAGAAAAAAATCCGCTCATTGCCCAAGCCCGTCGTCGCGATGGTCGCCGGCTACGCCATCGGCGGCGGCCATGTTTTGCACATCGTCTGCGACCTCACCATCGCCGCGGACAACGCCCGCTTCGGCCAGACCGGCCCGAAGGTCGGCTCGTTCGACGGCGGTCTCGGCTCCAGTTATCTCGCCCGCATCGTCGGCCAGAAAAAAGCCCGCGAAATCTGGTATCTTTGCCGCCAGTACGACGCCCAACAGGCGCTCGACATGGGATTGGTGAACACCGTCGTCCCGCTCGCCGATCTCGAAAAGGAAACCCTCCAATGGTGCCGCGAAATGCTCGCCCACTCGCCGCTCGCGCTGCGTTGTTTGAAGTCCGCGCTCAACGCCGATTGCGACGGCCAAATGGGCCTGCTCGATCTCGCCGGCAACGCCACCCTGCTCTACTACATGAGCGAGGAAGGTCGCGAAGGGAAACAGGCGTTCCTCGAAAAACGCGCCCCGGATTTCTCGAAGTTTCCGCGGGTGCCGTAAACTCAACGGAGCGCTGACGTTAGACCCTTTGCCAAAAGTCGGTTCCTTTATCCAAATTGCACCAGTTTGCAGCTTGGGAACAAGGAGCGGCGATCTCCGAATCGCCGTGCCCATGGAAAGCCGATGACGAGCGGTTTGCCTCTGCTCATCGCCTCCTCATGGGCTTCGGCGGATCGGAGTCCGCCGCTCCTTGTCCCTTGCGTTTCGGAAATTGCTTTTGGCAAAGGGTCTAGTCGGCAAGTCCAAA
>JAIFNK010000061.1 GCA_020047775.1 Akkermansia sp.
TCGTTTGGGAAACGATTAAGATGTATTGATAATTTTTTTAAAATTGTAAAGGAAATTTATGACTCCGGTGAAGATGCCAAACCACCGGCACGATCAATACGTGACCGCCGGGCGATCCGAAGACTTGCGAATTTTCGCCTTTGCCTCGGCGGCAGCCTTCGGGTCGTACTGAACGCTGTTGGAAACGCGCACCGTACCGTCTGCGAAGGTGAGCAGCTGGGGATCTCCTTCGCTGCCTCGCTGGTGAATTTGTCGTTCCACCACTTTGCCGTCCGTGTTCACTTGGTAGTGGACCCACATGGTGGGGGTGGCAAGGAACATGACGTGCATCCGCTGTTGTCGGTCCACCGTCGCGAGCGGGCGCCGCAGCATCAGCACATCGCCCATGAGGAAGGTGCGGATATTTTGTCCGGTGCGACCGTCGATAATCTGGGCGTAGATCTGGGCCTTTTCATCGCCGCTGAAATTGAGAACCCGAAACTCCCGGGTCTGCCCGCTTTTGCCCGGAATTCCCACGGTTTGCGACCAATACGGCACACCGGGACTCTGGTTGAACAAGACACGGTTCGTCGATGAACCGCTCACCTTGCTTCCGGGAATATGGACCATGGCAGATACCGAAAAATTTCCAGCGTCTCCCAGTTGGTAGCTTTGCGAGAGGTCGAAATCCCGGGCGAGCGTCTCACCTGCGCGGAGCGTCACTTTGCCGAACATCGTGCGGCCCTTGGGCGTGACGGGCTCGCCCAGCCGGTCCCTGATCATGAAATCCAGCCACTGGGTGCGGCCATCGCTGGCGAAGGTAAGCGGCTGTCCGGCGTGGTTGGTGATCGTGACCACGGCAATCACGGGTTCCCCCGCCACGTATTGTTTCTTGTTCAGCCGCAGACTGGTCGAGAGTTGGGCGTGCGCCCCACCGGTAAAAGCGAAGGCAAGGATTAGTGTGCAAAAACTCCGGATCATCATTACTTGGCACAGATAGCCCACTCCCGGAAGGGCGTCAACCTAACGCAATGACAAGGGGGAGAAATGGGACGCCCGGGCTCGCCAAGCCGCCGGGTGGGCATTGCGAAGAGAAACCGGAAATTTCTGAAACCGCTCAATGAGCTGGAGAAAACCTGATGCTGCGGGAATACCGGCGACATGCAGTCCGGTGCTCGAAAACATCCGCCAGAAAAGTCTTGTCAGCCCGGTGAATCCGGCTATTGCCTCGCCGCGCATGCCGCTTCCGGCGTGCGGGGAGTCGATTGAATGGCTCCACCCTTTTCCGGTCTTCATCGATGAGAGATTGTTTGAGGTTACTCCAACCGCTCATCGACACCGCCTGCCGCCCATCCGGGATGAGGCAGGCAATCCAAATAACATGACCCCGAATGAATTCGAGGCGTTGCCACTGGCTGCGCCCCTCCTCCGTGTTTTGCGCGAGCTGAACTACACCACACCATCGCCTGTCCAGGCACAAGCCATCCCACTGCTGCTCGAAGGCCGCGACCTTCTCGGTTGCGCCCAGACCGGCACCGGAAAAACGGCGAGTTTCGCCCTGCCCATCCTTCATGCGATCCATGAGCGGCCGAAGCAAATCAAGCCGCGCCAGTGCCGCACCCTAGTGCTGGCTCCGACCCGCGAGCTTGCCGGCCAAGTCGGTAAAAGCTTCACCACTTACGGCGCCCACGTCCGCTTCAAGCAAACGCTGATTTACGGCGGCGTCGGCCAGAATCCCCAGGTTTCCGCGATGCGCGGCGGCGTGGACGTGCTGGTGGCGACGCCGGGACGTTTGCTCGACCTCATCGAACAACGCGCCGTGGATCTCTCCGGCGTCGAGTTTTTCGTGCTCGATGAAGTGGACCGGATGCTCGACATGGGCTTCGCCCGCGATGTGAAACGCATCGTCTCGCTGCTGCCCGCCAACCGCCAGTCGCTGTTCTTCTCGGCGACTCTCGCGCCAAGCATCGTCGAACTCGCGCAAACCATCCTGCGCAATCCGGCCCGCGTCAGCATCGATCCCGGCACCACCACCGCCGAGCGCATCGAGCACCAGGTCTGCTTCGTGGACCGCGAAAGCAAGCGCCCGCTGCTTGAGCAACTCCTCCGTGGCCAGGCTGCCGCGACCACCGGCAAGCTCACCATCGTTTTCAGCCGGACCAAACACGGCGCGAACAAACTGGCAAAAAGCCTTTGCGAAGCCGGCTTCCCGGCCGACGCCATCCACGGCAACAAGTCCCAGGTGCAACGCGAAAAAGCGCTCGAAAAATTCAAAAAAGGCCTCACGCCGGTTCTTGTTGCCACCGACGTCGCCGCCCGTGGCGTGGACGTGAAGGACGTGGGCCTGGTCGTGAATTTCGACCTGCCGAACGAACCTGAAGCCTACGTTCACCGCATCGGCCGCACCGGCCGGGCGGGTGCCGAAGGCCGCGCCGTTTCGTTCTGCGCGGAAGACGAGCGCGAGTTCCTCCGGGAAATCGAAAAAGTCATTAAAATGGCCGTTCCGCGTTGGGATGACCACGCCTGGCATGACGAAGGTCTGGCCGACCGCCATCTCCGCCTGCGGACCGGCGGCGGCATGGTCCAAGGCGGCGGAAACCGCGGTCGCCAAGGCGGCGGTGGTGGAAACCGTGGTGGTGGCGGAAATCGCCAAGGCGGCGGAGGCCTGGATTACAGCAACGCCTCGCGCGGCAACAACCGCTGGCGTCCTGCCTCGCGCTAAAGCGTAGCGGCGATCACCGGTCGCCGCGAAGCTCTGCTATTTCAAGAAGCGTGCAAATTTCCGAAAAGGAAGTTTTCACGCTTTTTGGTGCCTCACCGGATACTGCCCGGGAATGTGAATAACCTGTGAACGGTTGTGAATATCGGATCTGTCGCAGTCAGATTTTATCAAATCTTCGACATGTCGGCACATACGTGTAAAGATAATCAGTATTTCTTTGCATGTTTCGATGAACGTGATAAGAAATCTGAAATTTCTTTGCATGTCCCATTTGCCTCCACTGCCGTTGACAGATCTCTCCTCCTTGGACACCCGGGAAGTGTGGATGGCATTGACGGAGGCGCATCGGCAGGTGGCGGAGTTGAAAGGATTGTGCGAATCGCTGCCCAATCAGGGAATCCTGCTCGACACGTTGTCGATTCAAGAGGCCAAGGACAGCTCCGAGATTGAGAACATCATCACGACTCACGACGAGCTCTACACTGCGGAGGACGACTCCACCGCTTCGCCTGCCGCGAAGGAAGTGCGCCATTATGTCTCCGCGCTGCGGGTCGGATTCGCAGCGGTGCGGAAGGAAGGATTGATTCGTTTGGAAACGTTGCTGGCCGTGCAAGGCGAGCTGGAGCAAAACCGGGCTGGTCTGAGGACCCTGCCCGGCACGGTTCTCAAAAACGAAGCGACCGGCCAAATCATTTACGAGCCTCCCCAGGATGCCACCGCAGTGGTGGCATTGATGGAGAATCTCATCGATTTCATCCATGCGGATGACGGACTCGATCCGTTGTTACGGATGGCAATCGTGCATCATCAGTTCGAGAGCATTCATCCGTTTTACGACGGAAATGGCCGGACGGGTCGCATCCTCAATCTGTTGATCCTCCAGCGGGAGGGGCTGCTGGACTTGCCGGTGCTCTACCTGAGCCGCTACATCACCACCACGAAGGCGGACTACTATCGCCTGCTTCAGACCGTGAGGGACGAGGAGCGCTGGGCCGAGTGGTGTCTCTATCTGTTGCGCGGTGTGGCGCTGACCGGGCGCAGCGCCATCGCCCTGGTGAAGCATCTCCGGGATCTCATGCAGCGAACCCAGCATGAATTCCGCGAACGGTTGCCCAAGATCTATACGCAGGATCTGCTCAACAACCTGTTCCGCTATCCTTATACCAAAATCGAATTCGTGGAAAATGAGTTGGGCGTCTCCCGCGTGACGGCGGCGAAGTATCTGGATATGTTAGCTGTAGCTGGCTTCTTGAAAAAACAGAAAATGGGGAAAACGAATTTCTACATCAATGAACCGCTGTTGGCCTTGCTGGGCAGCGTCAGCGTGAACCGGCCCTGACGCGACCCTCACCGCACTCTCTGAGCGCTTCGGCAAGCTGCGCCCCATGCGTTTCCTGAATCGTATTATGCCGTCCGCCGGGGATCTCCGTGAGGCGGACGACTTGTTTTTGCTCCTCAGCCAGCGTCCGGCTCATCCGGACCGGGATCGCCTCGTCGGCGGTGCCGTGCAGGATGATCACCTCGCCCGGACCGCGCGCCGCCAGTTCCGCGAGCCGGGCGGAATTGTCGAAACGGTGCCAGATGAGAAACCCGAGCGGCAGGCCGGTGAGGACGCCGCTCATCTCCATGGTGCTGGTGAATGGAGAGATCAGCACCCCTCTCTGGATCTTGAACTCCGAGGCGGCGATCAAACAGGCCGCGCTTCCGAGGCTGTGGCCGAAGAAACGCAGGCGGGCTGGATCCGGCGGGTTGCTCCATCCGATTTCGCGCGCGGCGATAGGCACGACGGTTTCGAGGGATTTCCGGATGCGTCCCGGACTGGGCGAGCCCTCGCAATCTCCGTAACCCGGGAAATCCACCAGCAACCATGCGTCTTCTTTCGGCGCGTGTTCTTCAATCCATTCCGACCAATCGAGCGCGACCGTGCCGTTGCCGCCGCAGAAGATCCACAGGTTCCGCGGCGACTTCAGGTTGCCTTGCAGGAAGGCGCGCTGTTTGCCTTGGGAGGTGGTGAAATCGACCGGTTTCCCGCCGGTGAGTTTCCGCCATTCCGCGGTCGTGCCGGCGGCGTAGGGGCGGGGGAAGTAGATGAACTGTGACTGACAGCCTGCCAACAAGAGCAGCGGAATCGCGGCGATCACGAGCAGGAATCGCAGGATCCGAAGATAATGCCGGAGCAGACCCGGGGATTTTTCGCGCGTTTTCACAGTGGTTCCTGGTCCGGTGAAACCAAGACCTTAGATCGACATCGCCTGGAATCCACCGTCCACGATCATTTCAATGCCCGTGATGAAGGATCCGGCTTTTGCGGATGCCAGCAGCAGCGTTGCGCCGATCAGTTCCTCGGCATTTCCAAAACGCGAGGCCGGGGTCTGGCGGAGAATGTCGAGCACGCGGGACTCGTCGAGCACCTTGCGGTTCTGCTCGGCGGGGAAAAATCCAGGGACCAACGTGTTGACGCGGATGTCCTTGTCGGCCCATTCGCGGGCAAGGTTGCGGGTGAGATTGTGCACGGCCGCCTTGGAGGCCGAGTAGGTGAAAACGCGCGAAAGCGGATTCAGTCCGGAGATGGAGCCCAGATTGATGATCGACGCCGGGCGGGCCTCATCGACGAAATACTGGCCGAAGACCTGGCAGGCGCGGAAAACCGCGGAAAGATTGGTGTCGATGATGCGCTGGTATTCTTCCTCGGGGATTTCGAGAAACGGGGTAGGGGAGTTGGTTCCCGCGCCGTTGATGAGGATATCCACTTGGCCGGAGCGCTCGAGCACGGTGTCGAGCAAGTGGTGCAGCGAATCGCGCGAGGTCACGTCCACCGGAACGAAGTAGCCTTTTCCGCCGTAGGATTCGACTTCGGCGAGCCGTTTTTCCGCCTTTTCCGGGATGCGGCCGCCGAGCACGACCTCCGCGCCGGCACGGGCGAGGCCGACAGCCATCGTGCCGCAGAGTTCACCGGTGCCACCGATGATGACGGCGGTTTTTCCGGAAAGGTCAAAGAGGTCTTTTAAGAATGAAGCTGTCTGCATGGACGAAGTTTTGAGTGAATTGCGTGAGCTGCCAAGCAGATTCCGGAATCAGTGTTGCGGGACCATCGCGGCGAAAGTTGCGAAAGTTCAAGATCCCAGAGTTCAAGATCCCAGAGTTCAAGATCCCTAGCAGCCTGTCGGACTTAGAGCAACTTCTCCGAAGTATTTCCAGCGATGCGGCGTATCCAAGGAATGCCCGCTCGTTTCGTCAACATT
>JAIFNK010000145.1 GCA_020047775.1 Akkermansia sp.
AAACAAAGGAGTCCGGGGTCTCAGGAAGGAGAGCGGCGTGCTTGGCGAGGATGTCGCGCATGGCCCGGAGATTCACCTTTCGCTTTTTTTCGTAGTAGTCGATGTGCTGGGAGACGGCTGAAACCGCTGTGGCCAGGGTCGCGTCGCCATAGTCCCGGCGGATCCATGTCAGGAAATCGTCCGAGTTAGAGGAACTCATAGCCTGGGTGTAGCGGGTGCCTTCGAGCATGTGCCTGAGATTGTTGAGCAGGGCGACCGCGCTGTTTGGATTGACCCCGGCGCGGGCGACCTCGTCCCTCGCCTCGGTGAGGCGCATGCTCCCCTCCTGGATCCGCCGGCCCAGTTGATAGGCTAACTCGTAATGTTGGCGTTCGATTTCCATGGCTTCATGCAACCCCTCCCCGGTGGTGGTTTCGCGCCCACTGCGGAGTGAGTTGCTCGAATTGCGCTTCGTTGGTGATCGGGACGGCCTGGCCGCAGAGGGTAGGTGTGGTGGAGGAACCATGCCCGGGAACCAGCAGCCAGAGCGAATGCGGGCCGGACTGGGTGCCCGTGTCGTTGCGCAGGGCGTCGATCTCATTCATCCGGCCGTAGCGCGCGAAGAGGCCGGCATCGGTAAGGAGGATGTCCTCATTCGAGTTTCGCAGGGTTTCCAGCACGCTGGGCATGGCGCGGCGGACGAGTTCCTGGAGGCGGCCCCAGTCGGCGCTGGTTTTATCCATGGCATCCGCTTCGAGCACGACTTCCCACGGAACGCCCAGCTCGGCAGCCTTACCCTTCATCGCGGTGAGGAAGAGTTCACTGGCATTGAGGCGCTTGGCTCCGATGCGCTGAAGCTGGTTGGCGGCGTCGTCCAGATACCTGGGGTCGATGGTAAGGACGAGGTAGGAACCCTGTTCCCTCGCTCGGGTGAGTTTCTCCTCAAGTCGCTGGGCTTCGGCCACCTCCTCGCTGACGACCTGGCCGGCCGGCTGGTAGTCGATGGTGCGGGCACGGGAGCCGATGGTGTAGGAGGCACCGGTGCTGAAGGCGACGTGCTTGGACTTGTAGGCCCCAGCACCATTGGCAGCCTTGTCATCCCAGCGCAGGGGGAAGCCGACTTGCTCCAGCAGGCTGTCGAGCTTGGGCCGTCCGGGCAAGGGTTCTGCCTGCGGGTAGCGGCTGGCAACCCGGCTGCGGATCTCATCGAGCTTCAGCTCGCGCACGCCGAAGAGCGCACTGCGGGAAAGGGCGAGGGCGCGCTCGGCGGAAAGATCGGGCGGGTAGAGTTCGAGGCGGCTGTTGACGCAGACTTTCCCGCTGACCGCAGCGGCAAGGTGGGCGCGCCGTGCCTGGTCGGGCGGGCGCACGTTTTCCACGCCGGTATCGGGAAAGGGAATCGCGCCAAGCGTTTCGATAACGCGGGATGCGGTGGGTAGCGGGTCGCGTGAGGCGAGGTCTTCACCGGCTTCTCCAAGCTGCCGGGCAAAGTCGATGTAGGCGGGATCGACGGAGATGAAAAGCACACCCTGCCTGCGGGACTCGATGAAACGGGGATTCTGCAACTGCCGCTCCGCCTCGACCGCGGCGCGGGTGGCAATGGAGGCCATCCGCAGGGAGTCCGGCTCGGATAGCGTGGAGCCGCGCAGCAGAAGATTCAGGCGGATCAGCTCCAAATGGGTGGTGACCCCGCCCTGCGAGAGCAAGGTGGCGTGGATCGACTCGCGCAGATGGGTAATGGAGGGGTTCTTGAGCCACTTTTCCCGGGCGCTGGTGACGACCTGCCCGACTCGGGCGCGGGTGACATCGACATCATTGCCCAAGTCCGTCTGGCTCGGCCAGCGCAGGGCGGACGGGTCGTCCTCGGATGTTTTCCACCCAAGGAAACGCTCCTGAATCTCGCGCTCGCTGGTTTCCTGTTTGCCGGCTGCCACGATGAGCTGGCGGGCGATGAGATCGACGCTGGCGAGGTCGGGTTCGGACGAGGCATCCTTGGCCGCCTCGTCGATGCGCTCTCGGGACTCGATGTCGGGGAAGCGCTCGTGGAGTTGCTGGTAGAGTTCGACGGCCTCCTGGCTGGTCTTGTAACCGACGCCGCGCATCCGCCGGATGCGGCCGATCGGGTATCGCAACAGGTCGGAGATGGTGACGACCTCAAGGCGGTCGAGCACATTCATGAGGCGGACACTGAGGCCGAGCAGGACGAGCTGCATGTCCGGTGTGGCGGTTTTCAGGACCTCGGCGAGCGAGGGCTGGTCACCGGCTCGCTCATTCTCGGTGGTGGTCGGCGTGAGGGAGGGCTGATCGATCTTCTCAAAGATATGCCGCCAGGCGGTCACCATTTCCTCGGTGTTGTCGAAGCGATCCTTCACCTGACGGGCGAGGGCCTTGCGGAAGAACTCGACGAGACGCTCACGAAGGGACTCCGGGAATAACTCAGGGCGCAGGCTGACCTCGGCATTGATCAAGTGTGGGGCGCTACCTCCATCACCCCACTGTGGGAAAACACCGGCACCGCAGGCCATTTCGTGCAAGGTCATCGCCGCGCCGAAGCGCTCCGCATGGTGGTCCCAGCGCGGGGATTTCCTCAGGCTGAGGAAGGGGTCCAGGTAAGGTGGAGTGCCAAGCCGGATGTCCTCGGCCGGGCTGTTGGTGAGGGAAAAGTCAAAGAGGACCAGCTGAAGTGGTCCTTTCTGCACCGAGCGAATGCCGAGGTTGTCCGGCTTGATGTCGCGGTGGGTGATCCCGAGGCGCTCCAGTTCGTCGATGGTCTGCAGCAGGTCGACGCCAAACCGCTGGAGTAGGTCGAGGTCGAGCGGTCCGTCCTCCTTCAGGCGGCGGGCAAGTGATGACTCGCGGCCCTCGGTATTGTCAGCCTTCTTGGACGAGAACGCCGGCTCCATGGTGAAGCCGACGAGTCCGTCGAAGGTAAGAGAATGGAAGACGCGGATGACATTCGGATGACGGATCTTCTGGATGGTCTCAAACTCACGCTGGAGGCGGCTGCTGTATTCAGGCTTGGAGGCGACCTTCAGCACCTGCCGTTCACCCTCGGGAGAGTCAACCAGCAGCACTTTCGAGCAGGATCCGGTACCCAGATCCCTGACGACGCGGTAGCCATGATCCAGAAGGTCGCCGGATTTCGCAGTCCGCGGATCGACGGCCTCGGCACGCTCCGGGGCTGTCATTTCGTCCCAAATCCGGTCGATGGATTCGAGGATCTCCTCCGGGCTGTAGCGAAGTGAACGTTCCGAGCAGGCGGTGTATTGAACCAGCTCTGCCAGCGCAGGAACCACGCCGTTTTTCACGGCGCAGAGGTCGAGGTGGTTTTTCTGCCGGAGCTTCTGATCGAGATCGAGCACAGAGTCGGCCGGCGGCTTCCCGCTAAACAGGTAGTAGGCCAGGGCACCGAGCGAGAAGGAGTCAAGCTCCTCGCCCTCGATGTTCTGGCCCGAGACGGCTTCTGGCGCGAAGAAGACGGTGGCCTCGTCCTCAACGAACTGGCCGGCATGAAGGGAATTTGAGAACCGGGTGCGGGTGGGTCCAGTGGAGGTCCCACCGTCGATGAACCCGAGGTGCCAGCTGGAAATTTGAACGGTCGGTGCCTCGCCAGGTTCACCCGGAAGCACGATGATCGCCTGAGGCGAGAGTCCGCGATGGACGACTTTTTTCCGGTGGGCGTAGGCAATGGCCTCGGTGATCTGGCGCAGGATTTCCAGTGCGGCGTCGGCGGAGAGAGGCTGTGCCAGCCCGGCGAGATAGTGATCCAGGCGCTGGGAACCCTCCTGCCACCGGAATACGAGCGCTGGACCGGTTTCGGTCTCCGTGAGGGTATCGACCCGCAGGATGCCGGGGTGCTCCATGCGCTCAAGAATCTGAAATTCCCGTTCGGCGGCCCGACGCAGGGTGGAGCGCTCGGTTGCCCCTTGGAGTCCCTCCAGATAAACGCGGATCAGGCGCGGCCCCGATTTGATGCGCACGTGGTGCCCCAGCCACTCCTGATAGGTGCCGAGCGGGCTGTCGTGGAACAACTGGTTGAGCACATAATCACCGGCCTTCCGAACCTTCTGGACCGGCCGCAGGCTGACCTGCTCCACGCCGGTGATGAATGCGCGGATCTGGTCCTTGGTAACGGGCGGGCGCGGGTAGCTTCGCAGTCCGGGAGCCTCGCGGCGGGCAATCGCCCCGAGGATGCCTGGCACTGAGCCATCCTCGCGATCCCGCAGGCACACGCCATTGGCTTGTGGTCCCTGAAGATTCAGAACATTGTTTTCATCCGAACAAAAGATCAGCGGTTCAATGAAGGGCACTTGCACCTTGCCTTTTTTGAAAGCGGCCTGCCGCTCCAGCAAGGACTTGAGCGCCTTGCACTTGCGGTTGGCGAGCGGCAGCGGGTTGTCGCGGGTTTTGTAGGTGGTTCCGTCCCGCCAGATCCAGCTGCCCGCCTGACTGGAAACGACGCCCGGGATGCTCTTGATCTCGATGAGAAATGCACCCCATGGGCCGACGAGAAGCGTGTCGACCTCATAGATCGCGCCGCCCTCGGCCATGAACTCGAAGTTGGACCAAGCCTGAATCGGGGAGGAGGATGGCAAGCCGTTGCGGATGAACGCCAACGCGTCACGCTCCCACGGGTATTCCGAGTCTGAAATGCTGGTCCAATTTGCCATGAGTGCTTCTGACTAAGGTTGTAAGCGCTTAATCGCTCTTGGTAGTTGGTTTTGGATTTTCCTCATTCTGCCGCACTTTCCTTTGTCGCTCATGGTTCAAACAGAAACAACGCCGACAAGCTAGACTTCTGATTGCCCTTTTTGTCATTTTTTGCGCGGTTGGAGGCGCGGGGGGATAGCAATTCGGAAATGGAGTGGTGAACCATGGTGAGATCGTTATTTGGTCAGCATGGCAGGCAGGGTGGGACAAATGCGGGGGCTGGGTAGAAGAAATTTTGGATTTTTTGATGATGGATTTTGAATGGAACGAGCGCTCGGCGGTTGGATCGAATGAAATGCCGTCCCAGGCGGTCAAAAATCCACATGAAGGCGATCCTCCTCCCTGCCCTGCTTTCTCTCGCCTTGGCCACCGCTTCCCCAGCCCAGACCTGCCGGGAAGTGGTCCGCGACTCCTCCGGACGGATTGTCCAGACCATCGACCGCCAGAAAAGCGCGGGTGGAACCGTGCAAGCCACCACGCGCGACGCCTCGGGAAGGATCATCGGGACTTCCACCACCCGCCCGAATGCCGGCGGCAGTTCGCAAACCACTTACCGTGACGCCAGCGGCAGGATGGCTGGCACCGCCACCACGCAACCCACCACGGGAGCCTCGTCGCACACCAACTACCGCGACGCCAGCGGACGCATGGCCGGGAGCGCCGACACCCGGACTGGCGGCTCGGCCACGAACACCCAATACCGCGACGCCAGCGGCCGACTCACCGGCAGCCAATCTACCAGTGGTGGTTCGTCGGGATCCTTCGCTGGCACGCAGCGTGATGCCTCCGGGCGGCTCACAGGCGGCAGCACCGGCAACGGAAAATGCCAGCGCACCGCGGTGGTTCCTGCTCCGCCTCCGGGAGTGAAGAAGTGAAAGCCCGCATTCCCCAATTTGGGGAATGGCTGAGGGAGAGCCGCCCGTGCAATTCCCTCAACCCGGGTGTCATCATATTTTGACGGTAAGCACTTACGCCAACACCGTTTCCAACCATCCACAGCAAGCCCGGCAACACGCCGGGCTTGTTGCGTTTTCAGAACCAACATCAACCCCACCACATCCCATCCTATGAATCATCACCACCTCTCAGCCAATCGCTGTTCCACTCAACGCCGCGTTACCAAGTCTCTGCTGATCCTGCCGGTCATTGCTTGCGCTCTGGCATGCGTCTCATGCAACGAACAAGGCCCGCCCATGGTCGATACCACACCGCTCGGAGACGGCCTAAAAGTCATTGCCTACGCCGTTCTCGGT
>JAIFNK010000062.1 GCA_020047775.1 Akkermansia sp.
CCAAGGATGCTGCGTGTCCAAGCCGAGGAACCCGTGATTGTGCCAGAAGCGCATCAAGGTCCGTGCCGGAAACTCCTCGATCCGCTCGGGCGGACTGGACCACACCGCCGCCGCCATCGGCGAGAGATACCAGTGGAGGAAGTCGTTTCCGTAACCACGGACTTTCACATACTCACGCAGCGACATGTCGCCGAATACCGGATTCGCCAATTCCTCCACAGTCTCGCGGTTGAAGCGGTTGATCTGGGCAAGCATCCGCCAGTATCGCGGACTGAAGAGGTTTTTGCGCTGGCCGAATAACAGATTCAGGCTGCCGCCGTTGAACTCAATCCCGTCGGCGGCATGTTTGACGCTGAAGGACATGGAAGTCGGCTTGGTGGTGACATCCAGCTCGCGGAACAAACGCGTCAGCAGCGGATAGGTCACCTCGTTGTAAACCATGAAGCCGGTATCCACCGGAATTTGGTGTATCCCCTCATCGACCATCACCGTGTGGGAATGCCCGCCCACGCGGTCGTCCTTTTCAAAGACGGTCACGTCATGGGTCCGGCTCAGGAAATGAGCACTGGCCATCCCCGAGATTCCCGATCCTACAATCGCGATGCGTTGGCGGTTCATGCGGGGTTCTGTTGGGACGAGCGCCCTGCCGTGCCTTCTTCCAGCACGGCACGCGGAACAGGCCGCAGGTCCCAGATCAGTCCGGTCCACGACAACATCCTGAGCCCGTAGTAGGTCAGGTCCATTTCCCACCAGCGGAACCCCTGCCGCACCGAGTGCGGGTAGCGGTGGTGGTTGTTATGCCAGCCTTCGCCCAGCGTGATGAAGGTCAGCAGCCAACTGTTGCGGCTGTCGTCATCCGTTTCGTAACGGCGCTTGCCCCAGACGTGGGCGAGGGAGTTGATGAAGAGCGTGCCGTGGAGCAGCACGGTGGTGCTGATGAAGAAGGTCCAGATGAAGAACTGCCCGACGGTCACGCCTAGCGAAGGGAAGAAGGTTTCCAACACCCAACCGATTGCGAGCATCAGCAGTCCGTAGGCGAACGGCACCGTTTGGTCATAGCGGTTGAGGAAAACCAGCTCCGGGTATTTGCTCAGGTCCGGGATGCTCTTGTAAGCAGTCGGGAAATTTTTCATCGAGGTCAGCCAGCCGATGTGCGACCAGAGAAACCCGCTGACGACGGGCGAATGAATGTCCTCCTCGTGGTCCGAATGCTTGTGGTGATGGCGGTGCGTCGCGGCCCACCACAGCGGTCCGCGCTGCATCGAGCTGTTACCGATCACCGCGAAGAGGAACTGCACGAAGCGCGATGTCTTGAACGTCTTGTGCGAGAAATACCGGTGATAGAACCCCGTGATGGCGAACATCCGGATGATGTAGAGAAACACCGCCGCACCCGCCGCCACGGGACTGAATCCCACCCAGAAGACGGCCAGGCAGCCGAGATGCAGGAAAATGAACGGCAAGGTCCGCTGCCAGTTCACCTTCTCGGGAAGCTCCGAGGGGTCCGGCAGCCCCTCCCGGCGGAAATCCGAGTCCAGCCACTGGCAGATCGTTAGAACAAATGTCCCCCAAGCACTCATTTCCTTTTTGTATTCCATCTTGCGATTCCGATCAATTGGATTTCAGACGCTTGCTCACATAGCCGACAGCCCCGCCGATGACAGGCAGATGGGCGTAGAAGTTTTTGCCAGAGTCCCAGAAATCCTGATGGAACGCGACTTTCCCGTCCCGGTTGAAACGCACCTGGCTGATGCCCACCGAGGTCACCGGCTTCCCGCCGCTCAGCGCGGGTGCGGCGAATTTCATGGTCCAACGGACGTAATAGTCGTTTCCAGACCTCGCCACGTCATCGACGGTCACGTGATAGTCCGTCATGGTTTCGCTGGTCTTGATGAAATACGCTTCGATCTCCGCCGCCCCGTGATGCACCGCCAGCGTGTCGTCCAGATAGGCATCGGCGGAATAGACCTGGAGGGTGTTTTCACGGACGTATTTCACATCGCCGATGCCCTGGAGAAACGAGGTGAAGCGCTGGAGCGCCGCCTTTTCGCCCGGACCACCCGCCTCCAAGCCGCTGGAAACCACCTTCTCCATGCTGCTGCGATAGAGCGCGACGTTCTCCGCGGACCGGTTCGGGGCGGCACACGAATTCAGCAGGAAAAACACCGCGCACAAGGCCACGAGCAGGCCGGCGACAAAGGTGGCGAAGGGGTGGAAAATGATCGATAAAAACATCGTGCCGTGCTTTCGCCCCGCATTTTTGCCCGCGCAAGGGGAAATCAACGGGAAGTCCAAGGGGAGGCAGACACCACGGAATCCGCCATGGCCTAATCGGCGACAAGGAGCAGTAATCCGACCGCTGCGTGAAATCACTCGACCCGCCCACGGCACTGATTTCCATGCATTCGATTTGTCATCGGGCTGATGTCTGCCAATGCTTCCGGAAATCCATGATGTCCCGATTAAGCCAGTCAGCCCTGACTCTTGCTGTTCTGTTGTCAGGCAGCCCGCGACTCAGCGCTGCGGGTGAAAAACCGCTTCTGCACCCGCTCTTTACCGACCATGCCGTGCTGCAACGCGGGCGCGCCGTGCCGGTCTGGGGGTGGGCGGCCACAAATGCCACGGTCACCGTGCGCTTCGCGAATCAGACGAAACAAGCGAATGTCGGCGCCGATGGCCGGTGGAGTTGCTCGCTGGACCCGCTTGAGGCCTCGTTCGAGAGCCGCACGCTCACGGTGGAAGCCGCCCCGGCCGGCACCCGTGCCGAGGCGCGGGATCTGTTGGTCGGCGATGTCTGGCTCTGCTCCGGCCAGTCGAACATGGAAATGGGCATCACCCTTTGCCTGGAGGACGAGGAAATCGCCAAGGCGGATCACCCGAATCTGCGCCTGCTCACGGTGCCCCACCACATCGCCTACGCACCGCAGGACACCTTCGCGGGATGCTGGAAACGCTGCACCCCGCAATCCGTGCGCGAAGACGGCTGGGGCGGATTTTCCGCTACCGCCTACTTTTTCGGCAAGCAGTTGCAACAAGAACTCGGCATCCCGATCGGACTCATCCACTCGTCATGGGGTGGCACGGTGGCGGAAGCGTGGACCAGCGGTCCCGCGCTGAAGCCGTTTGCGAAATTCCAGCCACAACTCAAGTCGGTCCGCACCATCGGCACATCGACCGCCGCGGCCCCCGTGCGCGATGCGATGAATGCCTGGTTTCTCCAACATGACCCCGGCACCGCCAAAAAATGGGAAAAGGAAGAAACCGATGCCTCAGGCTGGCGGCAAGTCACCCTGCCTGGCACCTGGACCGATTGCGGTGCGCCCGGCTACGAAGGCGTGGTCTGGATCCAACGCCAGTTCGACCTGCCCGCCGACTGGTCGAATCAACCGTTAGTCATCCAGCTCGGCATCATCAGCGACACCGACACCACTTGGCTGAACGGCAAGGAAATCGGGCAGACGGACTCGTTTGAAACCGCGCGGCGCTACACGGTTCCTGCGGGCATCGCCAAGAGCGGCAGAAACGTGATCACGCTGCGCATCACCAATGCCGGAGGCGGCGGCGTTGATGACAAGCAGATGCCGATGCTCATCCACCCGGTGGGTGCGGAAAACGCGGCGATCCCATTGTCCGGGCCATCGAGGTTCCAGGAAACCGCGAGGCTGGCCGAAACAGGCCGACCGCTGGCGGGCAACCCGAATGTTCCCAGCGTCCTTTATAACGGCATGATTGCTCCGTTACTGCCCTGCTCTCTCACCGGTGCCATCTGGTATCAGGGCGAGGCCAATGCGTCCCGTGCCTATCAATACCGCAGCTTGCTGCCCGCGTTGATCCGCGACTGGCGCCAGCGGTTCGGCACGGATGATCTGGCGTTCCACATCGTCTCGCTCGCCAACTACGAGGCGGCGGCCGATCAACCGCGCGACCACGAGTGGGCCGAGTTGCGCGAGGCCCAGGCGATGACCGCCAAGACGGTGCCCCATTGCGGATTGGCCGTGGCCATCGACATCGGCGAGGCCGGCGACATCCACCCGAAAAACAAACGCGAAGTCGGCCGCAGGCTTGCCTTGAGCGCGCTTGCCAGCACCTATGCCAAATCCGTCAGCGGCTCAGGCCCGTGGTTCCGCTCGATCGATGTGGAAGGTGACCGCATTCGCATCCATTTCGACCACACCGCTGGCGGACTCCTCCTGAAGGAACCCTCCGCCCGCAGTTTCGCCATCGCCGGCGAGGACCGCAAGTTCGTCTGGGCGAATGCCACGCTCGATGGAACATCCGTCGTGCTGTCATCCCCTGTCGTGCCCAAGCCGGTCGCAGTGCGCCATGCATGGGATAGCAACCCGCAAGCCAGCCTATACAACGGTGCCGGGCTCCCCGCCGTGCCCTTCCGCAGTGACGACTGGCCGGGAATGACCGGGCCACGTTGAAACGGGAGCCTACTTCACCAGTTCCATCAGCTTTGCATAATCCGTCACGATCTCGTAGCGGACTTGGTCCGAGGTGATCTTGGTGAAAAACTTTCTGGCACACTCGATCTTGCATTCCTCGATTTTTCGCAGCTCCATGCTGGACATGCTGCCTTTGGTTTCGGCGATGAAGTAGATGTGTTTCACTTTGCCTTCTTCGAATGCGATGGCCCAGTCGGGATTGTAGTCGCCGACAGGTGTGGGGATGGAGAATCCTCGCGGCAGCTTGGCATAGACGACGATCTCCCGGCTGGTATCGAGTTCCTTCACGAAGTTCTTCTCGTTGGTGGAATCCGTGAAGACGTAGTCGTAAATGTGCCGGTTGGGCGTGGCGACGGCCTTGCTGAAATCCTCTTTCGCCTTCGCGGCGGTGAAGATGTCGGATGAATGGGTGTCGTCCACCGGGTTGTAGGCGAGGTGTTCGATGATGACCGTGGCCTTTTGCTCGTTGATGATCCGGGCGGCATTGAGCAGGAAATCCTCGGGATTCACGCTGTATTGGCCAAAGGTGTCGAAGCGGATGCCTTGCAGGATCGCTGCAACGGTGCTGCGGGTGAGCTTCGTGGTCTCTGCAATCTTGCCCAGCAGGTCGTATTTCACCTGCGACTTGATGGATTTACGGTTGTACTCCGTCACGTTGTCCTTCAGCACGAAGGCATCTCCGCTCTTCAGATCATCGAATGACGCCTGCTCGGTTTGTTCGCCGCGTTGGATCGTGTATTGCAGCGGGCTGATTTTCAGTTCCTTGTCGAGCGCCTTGACGCACTTGCCTACCAGCTCGTCCGTTTCGAAGTGGACGCTGTAAACGGCCTTGCGGTTGATCTTGTTCCACAGGTCCTTGAATTCCTGTTTCTGATAGTTCGCATTGAGTGGATTCACCCGCTTCTTGCGCTCGTCGGTGAATTGATCCGCTAGATCCGCATCGCTGAAGACGCTGTCGATCAGTTTGAAAACCTGCTCGGCATACGGTGCCAGCTCTGCCGGAAGGGCGGCGATGGAACCGTCTTTTTTGGCATCGTGGTATTTGTCCACGATGCGTTTCTCGAAGTCCACATAGCCATTCTGGATCAGGTAAAACTCGATCTGGCTGGCCATGCGCGGAATCACCGCGACATCGCCGGTGTCCATCTTGAGCAGCTTGCCGGTGAAATACTTTTCCGTGGCGAACCTCGGCCGTGCGGTGAGCGACTCGCTGATGTCCTTCTGCAGCGCCGTGACGAAATCCTTGTAACTCTCGCTCGCCACCACGGTCAGCACGTTCACGTCGTGGACGATGGCCGGGTGGTCGATGCGGTCGCCGTTCTGGTTCACGCAGAGGCGCAATCCACGACCGACTTCCTGGCGACGGGTCACCGTGTTGTCACTGTGCTTCAGCGTGCAAATCACGAATACGTTCGGATTGTCCCATCCCTCGCGCAGGGCGGAGTGGGAGAAGATGAAGCGGGCCGGTTCGCGGAAGGAAAG
>JAIFNK010000042.1 GCA_020047775.1 Akkermansia sp.
CAAATTTGATATTTTCCGCACCTTGGATCCCCGGCCTTTATAGCCGGATGAGGGATAAGCTCAACCACTTGAATTTGAACATCTATGGGGTTCTTTATTGAAGAAGGAGAACATGAGCATATAATAAATCCATAAATGGCGTAAAAGAAGAGTAGTCTCTTATCAATTATCTTCAAAGTATTCATATCAAAATTTAAGTAGTTAGTTTTCTTCTTTATTTTTGGGTAGTTCCACTTGTTCAAAAATGCAGATTATGAATGATTAAAGATGGAGAGATATCGTTTTAATTAAGGGTAAAATACTTGATTAATTGGATAATTAATAACGCATCATTGTGTTAATATAAGATTAATTAAAAGAGACATAATCGAGACTAATTATTTTTTTTATAAAATTGCCTTAAGTTTTTTCATATCCTGCGAAATTTTAGTATCAACAATCCTTGCATAAATCTGTGTTGTCTCCAATGAATTGTGACCCAACATTTTTGAGACAGTTTCTATTGGCACTCCATTGGATAGTGTTATGGAAGTTGCAAAAGTATGCCTTGCAACATGCATTGAAAGGTTTTTATTAATCCCACAAATATCTGCCAATTCTTTCAAATAAGCATTCATTTTTTGATTAGAATGAACTGGCAACAATAGATCCTCAGCACAATTTATGGGACAATTTTCGTATTTAATCAAAATATTTTTTGCATTTGGAAGCAATGGAATCCGGCATCGTGAATCATTTTTCGTCCTATCTATTATAATTCACTCTTCCAAGTCATTACCGAACTGCAAATGCTCCCTTGACAGTTTACAAATATCCGAATATGAAAGCCCAGTATAACAAGCAAACACAAAAATATCTCGTACTAACTCCAGGCGTTTTATTGAAATACATTTATTTTCCAATTTACGCACTTCCTCAATGGTTAAGAAATCCCTATTTGCCTGCACTCTTTTAACACGATAAATTCCGCAAGGATTTTTTTGTAATAAATTCATTGCTATCGCATCGTTCAAGACTTTTTTCACGTGGCGGTGATAGCCCCAAGCGGTATTAGAAGAAATATTATAAGTCCGTTTTAAAAAAGAGTCAAATGAGTTTAAAAATTCATTATCCACCTTTGCAACTGAAATATCTTTTGTTTTACAATATTTTGGAATAAATTCTTTAAGCCTTTGAAGTGTTGTACGATAATGTTTTATAGTTCCCAATGCATATCCCTTGTTTATCAATTCAATGGAAGTGATAACTTTATCAAAAATTTCCAAAATACCATTTTGTGGCTTAATACCTGTCAATTTTTCTTTTAGGTTGATGATATCAAACTCTACCCCTGTAGCTTCTATTTGATTATAAACATCAAAAATTTTAGAAACAAGCTTGTCTAGTGTAATAATTACTTAATAGATTAACTATTATTTGTATATTTGTCCTATGGCACGAAAAGGACAACCAATAGAATTAACCATGGAAGATAAGCAAGAACTTCTTACCATGAGCCGGTCACATAAACTTGAGAGGCGATATGTGGAAAGGGCAATGATTATTTTACATTCTGCTGAAGGTAAATCTTTGGACAGTATAGTTGAAATAACAGGAAAGAGTAAACCTATTGTCAATAAATGGAGGCAACGTTTTAGAAAAGATGGGCTTAAAGGCCTTAAAGATTCGCCTCGGAGCGGTAAACCCAAAACCATAACACCTGAACAAAAGGCCATGGTAATAGAAAAAGCATGTACAAAACCAGGAGGTGGATATACCAATTGGTCCCAAGGACGAATTGGAAAGGAAGTTGGGATCAGTCAGTCAAAGGTGTTTCAGATACTTCGGAAAGCAGACCTTAAACCACATAAAATAGAGTATTGGTGTGGCAAGCCACGAGATCCTGAATTTGAACAAAAAATGATAAACATAGTGGGCCTTTATATGAATCCTCCAGAAAATGCAATTGTAATATGTGTTGACGAAAAAACTCAAATACAGGCACTTGATAGAACACAGCCAGAACTGCCTTTACGTTCGGGAGAACCAAAACGACAAACGGCCACCTATAAGCGAAATGGCACGGTATCATTGATTGCTGCCTTAGCAGTCCATACAGGCGAAGTAACGGCAAATACGATGCAATCAAACAATGCCGATAATTTTTTGAAGTTCCTGAAAAGCCTTAACCGGAAATACAGAAATAAAAAAATACATATAATCGCAGACAACCTATCAATCCATAAACACAAAGATGTAAAGGAGTGGATAGGTGGGAAAAGAAAAATCAAATTACACTTTACGCCAACCTATTCGTCATGGCTGAACCAGGTTGAAATATGGTTCAATATTTTGACCAAAGATGTTGTAAAAGGCGGAATATGGAAGTCGTCCCAGCAACTTGCAGATCAACTAATGGAATATGTTAAAACATATAATGAAACAAGGGCAAAGCCGTTTCAATGGACTTATACCGGAGACCCATTAATTATTAGTTAACTAATTAAGTAATTGCTATAACTAGCCGATTATTTAAAATCCTAACTTTTTCAGTTCTTCCAAATAAAACCTGAGCTCTTTCATCCCAATCCGAATTCAATACAAAAATGCCAGTGGAAAACTCAGTCCTTTTTTGATCCATTGTACATCTCACATAAATAGGGCATTTCCATCATTGCGCATCTTCGATTTTTTGATTTGTAAATTTACCGTAACTCTCATATTATAATTATTAAAATTTGGGGTCTCGCTACTGGCATAAAAATACCGCTAAAATGTTTTATTTTCAACACCAAACGAGACCAAAACAATCCAATTTAAATGATGAATATCAAATAGTTACAAACATTAGCGAGACCTATTCCTGAATGTTTCATACAGGTCTCGATTTAGTCCCTTTCTATTTGACTTTTAACCCACATTGCAGTTAAATTGCCCCAATTACAGAAAAAACGGGTGATAACTAAGCAACTTATCAACAATTCCAATGCACTAATTTTGTATTCTGCTGTATATTAGGGCTATGCGCATAGGCTATTTTTGCAAACAGCAATGTAGACCTACCTGGGTGTTTGATTATTAGCAAGTTAGAGGTTAATTTTGCACTATGTTTATCAAGCCGTTTTCAAAATATAACAAAACAACAGGGGAACACTACACTATCTACCAACTGTGCGAAAGTTACCGGTTAGATGGTCGCACAAGGCACCACCTCATTATCGGTTTGGGAAAATTGGAAGAAAAGCTTCACACCGTAGCAGAGATAAAGCGTCTGGGGAAACTGATAGAAGAGAAATTAAAAGGACAAAACATATTAATGCCGGATAGCGTTGATGACAAAATAGAGATGCTTGCCCACCATTATTTCGTGGAAATCAAAAAGAAACGCTGCTATGACACAGGCAAAGGTGGGAAAGATTGGCAAACAGTCGATCTGTCCACAATGAAAAACAAAGATGCCCGTGAGGTAGGTTCAGAATGGCTTTGCAAACAATCTTTCGACCAGTTAGGCATTGCCGGGTTCTTACGTGAGAAAAAATGGCCGGAAGAAAATATCTCCCTGGCAGCTACACATATAATAAGCAGGGCTGTATATCCTGCATCAGAACTAAAGACGGTATCTTTTATCAAAGACAACTCCGCTGTCTGTGAGATAACAGGTTACGACAAAGATAAAACCACAAAAGATAAGCTGTATAAAATATCGCAGGATTTATATTCGGTAAAAGATGGATTGGAAAACTACCTGTCAAAACGTACCAATGAGCTGTTTGATTTAGAGGATAAAATAATCCTCTATGATTTGACAAATACCTATTTTGAAGGTCGGATGAAAAACAGCAAATTTGCTAAATTTGGCAGGAGCAAAGAGAAACGCAAAGATGCCAGGTTAATAGTTCTGGCTGTAGTTATAAACAGGGAGGGCTTTTTGAAATACTCGAATATTTTTGAAGGCAATATGACTGACAGCAAGACCTTGGAAACAATAGTTGATGCCCTTGGTAACCAAACCTCATTTACAGACAAAAAGCCAATAGTAGTAATAGATGCAGGAATCGCTACTGATGAAAATTTGAAACTGCTCAAAAAGAAGCATTATGACTACATGTGTGTGTCGCGTTCCAATCTCAAAGAGTACTGCGCCGATACCGATAGCACGCCTGTAGAAATAAAAGATAAAAGAAAGCAGCCCATCGAATTAATGAAAGTAAAAACCGACAAAGAAGACGGGGACAATTATCTGTGGGTAAAAAGCAAGGCAAAAGCCCTGAAAGAAAACAGCATGAACGGTTTGCTGTCTCAACGCTTCGAAGAAGGGATACAAAGCATTGGCCAAGGCATAAACAGAAAAGGGGGCATTAAAAAACTCGATAAAGTACATGAAAGGATAGGACGGTTAAAACAAAAATATCCTTCCGTTCATAAGTATTACGACATTGCTGTTAGTGATAATGGAAAAGGCACAGCCACAGCAATATCCTGCGTGCACAAAAAAGGGGAAGACCCGGACAAGAAAGCTGGAATATATTTCTTGAGGACCACCTTTGATGAAAATGACGAAAAAACATTTTGGGCTATTTAAAATATTATAAGAGAGATAGAATACACATTCAGGGTACTAAAAACAGACCTGGATTTAAGACCGGTTTATCATAAAACAGATGATGCCGCAATGGCCCATTTGCACCTTGGAATACTCGCATATTGGCTTGTCGCAACTATTAGGTACCAGCTAAAACAAAAAGGATATAAGCATGACTGGAGGGAAATTGTTCGCATTATGAACACACAAAAATGCGTTACCACGACAGTAGAAAATATAAAACAAGAAACAATATCCGTAAGGCAATGCACAGAACCGACACAACAAGTTAAACAGATATACAATCTGATGAACTATAAATATGTCCCCTTCTACCGAAAAAAATCCGTAGTCCTACCTGTGGAAATTTTTAAAAATGATACTTCTTAAAATCAGAAGGTTGTAAATCAATTGCTGCAATGTGGGTTAATGCTTTTATTTGAATTAGCAACAATAAAAAAAGCACTTAAATTCAACGATTTAAGTGCTTTTGATTTGGAACGAATTCCGTTTTGGTGACCCAGCTGGGGCTCGAACCCAGGATCCCATCCTTAAAAGGGATGTGCTCTACCTGCTGAGCTACTTAAACATTCTTGTGGTTATCCATATATTGTTTATTTCAATAAAGGAGTACCCCACCTTTCAATCGAAAAGTATACCACTTAGTCATTAACCGAACGAGGATAAAAACTCGTTTATAAATCATGATAAGTATGTATACAAAACAAGAAATCATTATTCGAAGCCACCGTGAAGGCAAAAGCAATAGACAAATCTCACGGGAATTACAGATAAACCGCAAGACGATAAAAAAGTATATTGAGGATTTTGAGAAGCTTCAAGCGGGATCACTCCAACCTGAAACTGCACTTTCGACGTTTCTGTCGAGTCCCCCGGTTTATCGAACTGGGACAAGGAACAAAGTTCGTTTGACCCAGGAAGTCCAGTCCTTTATAGATGTCCAACTTGAAGCAAACGGTAAGAAAGTTGGGCAGGGCATGCGCAAGCAGATACTGAAGAGCATTGATATATTGCAATTGCTTCATGAACAAGGTTTCAGTGTTGGCTACACCACGGTATGTAATTATATCAGGGAGAAGTTGGGAAAATCAGCCACCCCGCAGGAGGCTTTTATCCGGCAGCAGTATGCACCGGGTTCGGTGTGTGAGTTTGACTGGGGCGAGATTAAACTAACTATATCCGGACATTTGTGGCGTTTTCAACTTGCTGTATTTACCTCTGCTTACAGCAATTATCGCTATGCTATAATTTATAAACGTCAGGATACCCTGGCTTTTATGGAATCACATGTTTCATTTTTTGAGCACACAGGCGGGGTTTACCACCAGATGGTTTATG
>JAIFNK010000011.1 GCA_020047775.1 Akkermansia sp.
CTGGAGATCGGAGGCGATGTTTTCAAGTTTTTCAAACCCGGGGTAGGTGGGCGGCAGCCAGATGCTGATGCGGTCGGCATACCAGGCGACGGCCCACGGTTGGTCGGCGATGATAATCTGGGTGTCCTTGGTCCATCCCTTGATCCCCGCCATTTTGCTGTTCAGGGCGGGAGCGTAGTAGGGCGGCCAGTGTGGCACCCCACCGCGGTCGCGGAGATGCAGTCCCAATTTGACCTTTTGTGGCAAGGCCAGCACCAGTGGCAGGGCGCAGACGCCGACAATGACAAAATGATGGAGGTTGCTGAAAATCGGCGTGGTGGTGACGAATTCCAAGCGGCTCCACAGGATACAAATAAACGCCAGTCCGTAAGCGGTCATGACCGGTGCGAACAGCAGATGCAGTTGGTTCGGATCGAGGGGGTCCTTGGAGATCCCGAAAATCGCCAGTCCAAAAGCCGCGAATACCCACATCAGCAGGATCGCCCAGCGGAAATTGGCAATGGCCGCCCGCTTGAAGGGGTGGAGTAGCGAGAGAAAGAACAAGGGGGCGATGACGATCCCGCCGAGAAGCGGGATGATGTCCGTGGTCTGAAGCAGAGTGGTCCCGAGGATTTTCGCGAGGAGGCCGTCTAACACGAGCGGCTGCTCTTCCAGATTCGTGTTGCGCATCACTGCGGCTTCCGAGCCACTGCCAAGGCCGTTGTAGAGGGTGAGAAACGCCGTGCCGAAGGGAGTATCCGTGATTTCGTAGTTTCGCAAAATCGGCCCGATGGCGGCGATCAGCATCATGAGCACCACCGAAATCCCGATGATGCCCCGCGGCCGGAAATAGATGGCAGCGAAGATAATATAGCCCAGCGAGATCCATACGGTCATCCAGTGGGTGAGGGCGAGCAGCGTGAAGAACACTCCGGCAATGATCGCCGGAGTCATCGCGATGCGACCTTCGACGGTGGCCTCCACCGCCCGGTAAACGAAGTAGATTCCACTGGAAAACAGCAGGAGCATCAACATTTGCGGCAGCCCGCTCAGCGAATAGCTCCAGAACGTCTCGCAAAACAGCATAAGAATCGCGCACACGCCGGCGATTTTTGCGTCGAAGATCCGCGAAATCAGCAGGTAATTCACGCCGATGGCCATGAGGAAAAACAGCGTGGAAACGGTGGCGATCACCCGGTCGAGCGGGAACACCATTTCGTTTTCATTCATTTGCCAGGCGTCCGAGTTGTCCGCACCGATGGCTTTCAGCACGGCGGCGTTGATCAGCGGATTGAGCGGCGAGTGATAGGTATCTTGGAATCCGACCATCGGGATCGTCTGTTTTTGAGCCCGCTGCATCTGGTCATAGGCGACCGGGCGGATCATTTTGGAGGTGAAACCCTTGCCCCGGGCGATTTCCCGCGCGATCTGGGCTTGGTCCATCGCCTGCGGCGCATTCAGCCCCCGGAAGAGGACAAACAAATTCCCGAGAGTGAGGATGACCAGGATGAGGAAAAACAGACTGCGGCGGATGATGATGCCCGTGTCGAGCTGCGGAGTATGGGAATTCATGTAAAATGGAGATGAGAGAAGGCAGTCGGAAAAATCAAAGTCCCAGGTCCTTCAACTTGCGTTGAAGAGTCCGGCGGCTGACACCAAGAAGATCCGCTGCATGGGTGCGATTTCCTCCGGAGAGCAAGAGCGCGGCCCGGATCGTCTTGGTTTCGAGCTCATGCAAGTTGAATTCCGCCGGGGCATCAAGGGTGTTTTTGGAGGGTGACGACAAGGTCACCGCGGGAACGCTGTGAAAATGCAGGAATTGCGGAAGGTGGCGAGCTTCAATAACCGGGTCGTTGCTCATGACCACGCCGTGTTCGATCGCCGTGCGCAGTTCGCGGACGTTCCCGGGCCACGGGTAGTCGAGCAGCAGGTTCATCGCCGCATCCGAGAGCGGTTTCACCGGCCGGTCGTTTTCCTTGGCGAATTCCTGGAGAAAACTATTTGCCAGCAGCACGATGTCCTCCTTGCGGTCGCGCAGTGGCGGCATCTCGATTTTCACGACGTTGAGCCGGAAATAGAGGTCCTCGCGGAAAGTGCCGTTGGCGACGAGCTCCTTGAGATTCTTGTTCGTCGCGGCGATGACCCGGACATCGACCTTGATCGGCGTGTTCGAGCCGACGCGTTCCAGCGTGCGCTCGGAAAGCACGCGCAGCAGTTTCACCTGGGTGGCGGCGTCGATCTCGCCGATTTCATCGAGGAAAAGCGTGCCGCCGTCCGCCTGCTCGAAGCGGCCGATCCGGCGCTGCGCGGCTCCGGTGAACGCGCCTTTTTCATGGCCGAACAACTCGCTTTCGAGCAACTGGGCCGAAAGGGCCGCGCAATGCACGATGACCATCTTCGCCGCCGGCCTGCCGGATAGGTGGTGCAGTGTGTGTGCCACCACCTCCTTGCCCGTGCCGGATTCGCCTTCGATGAGCACGGTGGCGCGGGTGGGCGAGACCTGTTGGACCAGCTCGGACACGCGGAGAATGGCGGGAGACTTGCCGATCAGCCGGTCGAGCTTGTGGGATTTCTTGACCTGTTGGACGAGTTGCTGGTTCTCCACCTCCAGCGTCCTGCTGCGGAGCGCGCGCTTGAGCTGCATTTCCACCTCGTCGAGGTTGAGCGGCTTGGTGACGAAATGCCACGCCCCGCGGCGCATCGCCTCCACCGCCGTATCGACCGAGCCGTAAGCCGTCATCATGATGGCCACCGGCGGGTCCGGCAGGGCGAGCGCCGCGTCAAGCAGGTCCATCCCGGAGTCGCCGCCTAACCGCAGGTCGGTGAGCAGCAGCTTGATCGGCTCGGATTTGAGAATCGCCAGCGCCTCGCTGGTCCCCGACGCCGTGTAAACGTCGAATTCCTCCTCCAACGCGCTGCGCAGCCCCTCGCGGGTGGCGCGCTCGTCTTCGACTATCAGCAGGGTGGGGAGCACTTGGGATTTGGGATTTGGAATTTCAAATTTGGGATCAGTCCAGATCGATCACCGGATCGGCTTCCGGCGCGGCGAGCAGGCGGACGCGCCGCTCGGCATGCGGCAGGTGGATGAGCACGCGCGTGCCCTGGGTTTCCTGGCTCTCGATGGCGATTTGCCCGCCGTGCTCGCGGATGATGCGGCGCACGATGAGCAGGCCCAGCCCCGAGCCGGAGGATTTTGTGGTGCGGTAGGGTTCGAAAATCGCCCCCATGTGCTCGGGGGAAATGCCGGTGCCGTTGTCCTCGATGGAAATGATGGTCTCGAAATCATTCACCCGGGTGCGGATGGTGATCCGGCCCTGGGCGACGGGAAGCGCCTGATAGGCATTGCGGATGAGGTTGTAGAAAACCTGCTGGAACTGCCCCGGATCGACCATCGCCGGTGGCATCGCTTCCGCGAGATCGAGCTCCACGGCGAGTTTTCGCGATGCCAGCTCCGGTTCCAACAGCTTCAGCGTTTCATGCAGCAGCGCGTGCAGATCCTGCCGCTCGCGGTGCGGCGTCGTCGGGCGGACGGCGTGCAGGAATTGCTTGAGGATCGTGTCCAGCCGCTGGATTTCCTCGCGGGCGGTGTTCAGGTTTTCCTCCAAGGGGCCGCGGTCGCCGGGTGGAAATTTACGCAATTTCCGACCGAGAAGTTGTAAGTGGATGTCGAGCGAATTGAGCGGGTTGCCGATTTCATGCGCCACGCCGGCGGCGAGCAGCGTGAGCGAGTTGAGGCGCTCGGATTCCAGCGTTTCCTCCGCCTCGGCGCGGGTGGAAGTGAGGTCGCGGACGAGCATCACGTAGCCGAGAGCCCCCTCGTCGCCCTCCGCGCCATCGATGGGCGCGAGGTAGAAATTCAGATAGCGGTTCTCCGGATAGAACACCTCCAGATCGCGGCTGATCGTGCGGCCGGGTTTCCCCAGCGACTCCCAATCCAGCCCGCGGATCTGGGAGGAAATCACCTCGCCGATCGCCTGCTCCGGATCCAGCCCGAAAAACTGGCAGGCCGCACGGTTCAGAAACCCGATCACCCCCTGCGGATCCAGGATGATGACGCCCTCGTGCAGCGCCTCGAACACCTTCTCCATGAACCCCTTCTCCCGGATCAGGCGGGTGACGATCTGCTGGACGTCCCCGGGCACGACACGGTCGAGCCGGGAAACGAGTTTTTCCAGAAAACCGGATTTCACCTTGTGTTTGAGGTTTTTGGGTTTTCGATGTTCCGAAAGAGCCATGTCCGAAGTCCTAGTGATCCTTTGCACCTTCCCCGGTTTGGAGCAGGCGCGACAGATTGGCACACTGTTGGTGGAAACGCAACTCGCAGCGTGCGTCAATCTTCTGCCCGCCGTGGAATCGATCTACCGGTGGCAGGGCAAGGTCGAGAAGGCCGACGAGGTGCTGGCGGTTTTCAAGACGAGTGCCGCTGTATTTCCTGCTTTCGAAAAGGCCCTGACAGAGCTTCATCCCTACGAAGTGCCGGAAATCATCGCCCTCTCCCCGGAAAAGATCGCCGCGCCCTACAGGGCCTGGGTGTGCGCCGAAGTGGAAAGATAAGGGGTGGGGACGTCTCGTCCCCACGGCATGGACGGGACACCCATGTCCGCCGGAGTGCTCCATTTCCCAAACGGAGCGCCCAACAAACCCGCCGGAGCGCTGAAATTCTCCGCTTTACTGCTTGGCATGCGCCACTGTTTCCAACAGCCTCCTGCCATGGTCCAACCAAAGGAAACCATCCCAAACTCCTCCCCGGAAGCCGTGCCAACTCCACCCGCCCCGAAACACCCGCGCAGCGCGCTGGACAAATACAGCGTGCTGTTTAATATCACTGTTAGATGAATAAAAAAGAACATCGCCATGAGCAAAACCAAATTTCTCATACTATCGCTCTGCGCTATCGTCGGAATGACATTTGGAGCCATTTGGGCATTTAATGCCCTGATTAGCCCAAAGCCTTATCCGACACCAGCGACCCCAAAACGTAATCCCGAAGAACTCAAGGCTGCTTGCCAACAGCACGTCAGGGAAGCTGATCGTAAGGCCGCTGAGGCAATCTCGAAGCGCTCCCAGACATTCGCAGCCTTTATCGAGTCTAACAAGACAGGCGCTAAGCCATTCTCCAAGGACATCGTTTCCTTTTACGGGAAGTGGAGAGCAGTGAAGCCCTATCTACCGTTCACACAGGAGAATGGCCACAAAGAGTATGTTGAAGAGAAGTTTGCGCAGCACATATTCTCAAAGGCGGATTTGGCAACTGCAATGCGGTTGGCCATCGAGGGAAGTATCAAGGACATCGAGAGTATTGAGAACGAGTTGGCGGTCGCCTTACGGCAAGAAGTTCTGGGGCGTTCATTAGGTCCAGATGAGATTCCAATTGCAGCAGAGGAGTTCAAGAAGGCTATCGAGCAGCTTATCGCTGCGTCGCAGCGCGACGCAGCGAAGACTGCCGGAAGCCTTATTGTCTCAGAAGTCGCGGCGCAGGTAGCTACACAGGTAATGATTCGGCTTGGGGTTTCTGCAGGTATTCTTGCCACGGGCGCGGCGAACTCATGGTGGTCCTTCGGAGGAGCGTTAGTTATCGGCGTTATCGTGGATTTGGCTTGGGGCTGGATTGATGATCCCGAAGGTGATATTGAGCGGGAGATGATCAGCGCACTTGATCGCCTTTCTTCGCAGGCATCCACTGCGATCAACGATGAGATGAATAAAGTCGTTTCCCAACGGAGCGGCTTGTGGACTAAGACAATTGAAGGGATTGTGCCATGAGATACTTTTCGTTACTATTCATCGGCATTGGCTTGGTATTGGCATCCGCCACCACCGCCAGCGCGGGACCTGCCAGCACTGCGGTTCGAGAGACAGCAGAGTTCATTATTTCAAAGTTCGGACGTGGTGTTGCCGGACAATCGATT
>JAIFNK010000167.1:0-5878 GCA_020047775.1 Akkermansia sp.
CGTCGGCACCCAGAAATACCACAAGGTTTTCAAATACGTGGACGGCATCCTCCAACGGCGGCTAGAAGCCCGCATGGACGACCCCGCATACTCGCTGCGCGGCACGAGCGTCTGCGACACCGCCGAGGAGGAAGGCTCGCAAAACACCATCCGCGACCACGTCCCGAAAGCCCACGAAGCCTCCGCCTTCGTCTCCATCATGCAGGGCTGCAACATGCGCTGCTCGTTCTGCATCGTGCCCGACACCCGCGGCAAAGAGCGCGGCCGCCCCATCGCCGAGATCGTCGGCGAGGTCCGCCATCTCGCCGCGCACGGCGTGAAGGAAATCACCCTGCTAGGCCAGATCGTCAACCTCTACGGCCGCACCGAGTTACCGAAAATCGACGGCAAGTCGCCCTTCGTCCAGCTGCTCGAAGCCGTGCATGAAATTGACGGTGTCGAGCGCATCCGCTTCACCTCGCCGCATCCCATCGGTTACCGGGACGACCTCGTCGCCGCCTTCACGTATCTGCCTAAACTTTGCTCGCACATCCATTTCCCGATGCAGAGCGGCTCCGATAGGATCCTGCGGGAAATGCGTCGGCCTTACAAAAACGAGAAATTCATCGAGATCTGCGAGAAAATGAAAGCCGCCCGCCCCGGCCTCGCCATCACCACCGACATGATCGTCGGTTTCCCCGGCGAGACCGAGCAGGATTTCCAGGCCACCATCGACACCGTCGAGCGGCTGAAATTCGACAACGCCTTCGTCTTCCGCTACTCCAAGCGCCGCAACACCCCCGCCGCGGAAATGGAAGGCCAGCTCGACGAGTCCGTAAAAGAAGAACGCAACCAGCGACTGTTAGCCGTCGTTGACCGCCTCGCCATCGCCAGCAACGCCGCCGTCGTCGGCACCCGCCAGCAAGTGCTCTGCGAAGGCCCGTCGAAAAACAACGCCGCCCGCCTCACCGGACGCACCTCGCAGAACAAAATCGTCATCTTCGACGGCGACCCCGCCCGGCTAACCGGCCAAATCCTCGACATCCAGATCGAGCAGTCCACCGGCTTCACCCTCTTCGGCACCGCCTGCCTGGCCTAAGGAGACCGAACATCCAGCCCCGCCTTCTCTCCCGTTCGTAGTCCCGCTTTCAAGCGGTCTTCTCTCCCGCTCAAGACCGGATAAATCCGGGACTACTTGCGAAGACCTCCATCACCAAACCCACTCACCACCCGATCCGGTGTTTTTCATTGGCAAGGCTGGCCTCGCCCGTCAACGTGCGCAGAGTCCAATCCCCATCCCATGTCCATCATTCTCGGCTGCATCTTCGGCTTCGTCGTCTGGTTCCTCATGCGTTATCTCATTTCCGGGATTTACACAGTCGATCAAAACGAACGCGCGGTCAAAACCAGCTTCGGCCGCGCCGAGCGGATCCAGAACCTGACCACCCTTGACGATCCGATCTCGGACATGCTCAGCGACGACCAGAAAAAGCGCTACAGCTACCCCCAGGTCCGCGTCATCATGCCGGGCGGCCCGTATTTCAAGTGGCCGTGGGAAAAAATCCACAAGGTTTCCATCGCCACCGAGACCGTGAACATGGCGTGGGATCCGGAAGACCCGTCCGCGAATTACAACGGCACCATGCTCGAAGCCGTCACCAAGGACCAGCTCAACACCGGCCTGACCGGCCAGATCCGCTACCGCGTCGCTGACCGCAATCTCTACGCGTTCCTCTTCGGCATCAAAAACCCCTTCGCCCACATCATGGGCTACTTCGTCTCCGTGCTGCGCGAGCGCATCGCCAACTTCGAGGCACCCCGCGCGCCGAATGCCGACGGCACGCCCGACACCGCCGCGGTCATCGGCATTTCCATCAACGACCTGCGGAAAAACCTTCGCGATCTCAACGAGCACATGGACCGCGAGTGCACCTCTTCCGCCGCCCGCTACGGCATGGTGCTGGACGCCACCCTCATCACCAGCATCGACCCGCCGCCGGAAGTGGAGTCCGCACTCGCCGCCATCAACACCGCCTACAACCAGGTTTCCTCCGACATCAGTCTGGCCCAGGCGTCCGCCGACCAGAAAATCGTGCAGTCCAAGCGCGCCGTGGAAATCGAAACCCTCCGCGCCCTCGCCGAGGTCGAGCCGCTCGCCCGCCTCGCCGCCCAGCTCATGACCTTGAAAAACAGCGGCCGCGACTCACTCCGCGCCTACGTCCGCAACGTCCGCCTCGCCCTGTTTGAAAAGGCCCAGCAAGTTTTCGTGGAATCCAACAAATGAACTTCCTCATCGCCGCCGCCCTTACGTTTTTCGCCTGTGCCATCGGGTTTCCGATCTTCTTCGGCATCGCCCGGATGCTCGGGCTCTACGCCATCATCCAGGAACGCCAATGCAATGTTTACGTGCTCTTCGGCAAGGTGCTCGCCACCATCGACGAGCCCGGCCTGCACATCCTGCCCTTCAAGTTAGGTCCCGCCTCGTTCATCGTGAACTGGCTGGGAAAATGCCACATCCTCGACATGCGGCTCGATCAGGAATACCTGCGCAGCCAGCCGGTGAATTCCGAGGAAGGCGCGCCGATGGGCATCGGCATCTGGCATGAGATGTTCATCAGCGATCCCGTCGCCTATCTGTTCAAAAACAGCGACCCGCGCGGCTCCCTGTCCGCCAATGTCAGCAACTCCACCGTGCGCTGCCTCAGCAACATGCCGCTCGGCACCATGATGGTGAACCGCCACGCGATGAGCGACACCGTGCGCGGCGAGGTCTCTCCCAAGTCCCATGAATGGGGCTACAAGTTAGGCTCCATCTACATCCGCAAGGTGCACTTCCGCGACAGCGGCATGATCCGCCAAATCGAGAGCAAGGTGGTCAACCGCCTGCGCCAGGTGACCTCCGCGATCAAGCAGGACGGCGCGAACCAGGTGAGCATCATCACCAGCACCGCCGAGCGCGAGGCCGCCATCGAGTTCGCCAAGGCCGCCGCCATCCGCCCGCAGATCGTCGGCGAGGCGCTCCAACAGATTTCCCGCGACCACGAGGTTTCCGAGGCGATGTTCGAGATCCTGGAAACGCAGAAGGTCATCGGCAGCGGAGCGCGGCTCACCGTTCTTCCGCGCGGCGGGGAGCTGCTCGCGCAGTTGATCGCCGGACAAACGGAACACCCGAAGACGCCGCCGCCGTTGTCCTAACCGGCAACCGGATTTTCCAAACCACCCACCCTTGAGCACGCCGCGGGATGAAACCGAAACTACGGATCAATTTCGAAGACTTTTGGAAGAACTTCAACAAGACCGACAACTACTTCTACAACCTTCTCAGCCGCCACTACGACGTCGAACTCTGCGAAGACCCGGACTTCCTGATCTACTCGAAATTCGGCAGGCGGCATAAGAATTACAAGTGTGTCACGATCTTCTTCACCGGCGAGAACCGGCGGCCCGACCTGGACAAATACGACTACGCCTTCACCTTCGACTATCTCGACGACCCGCGCCATTACCGGCTGCCGCTCTATGTATTTTACGGCGAACCGGAATCAATTATTAGACAGGAAGAACCCGACACGGAGGCCATCCTGCGGGAGAAAACCGACTTCTGCAGCTTCGTGGTCTCCAACGTGGACAGCAAGTTCCGCATCCGGTTCTTCGAGCAGCTCTCGAAATACAAAAAGGTCAATTCCGGCGGGCGCGTCCACAACAACGTCGGCGGACGGGTGAAGGACAAGGCGGCCTTCGTCCGGAAACACAAGTTCAACATCGCCTTCGAAAACGCGTCCTATCCGGGCTACACCACCGAGAAGATTTTCGAGCCGATGCTGGTGAATACCATTCCCATCTACTGGGGGAACGAGCTGGTCCACCGCGATTTCAATCCCAAGTCGTTCGTCAATTTTCTCGACCACGGCAGTCTCGACGCACTGGTGGAACGGGTCATCGAAATCGACAACGACGACGACCTCTACCGGCAATATCTCACGCAGCCCTGCTTCCCCGGCAACGAGCTCAACGAGCACGTCAAACCGGAAAACGTGCTCGCGCAGTTCCACCGGATCTTCAACACGGAGATCAATCCGGTCGCGTTGAGGCGGAAGCGGTTCTTCTTCTTTTGAAGGAGCAACCTCCCGGATGGAGCGCTGACTTCAGTCGGCGAGTGTGACTTGATCGCCAATGATGGCGAAAGCACCGGCTTGCAGGCTTGTCTTCCGCTCTTCATTGGCGGTGCGGAATAAATCCCGCGCTCCAGTTAGACGGGATGAATCCCGCGCTCCATTTGTCACATCTCCAGCATGAGCCGCGCCGGGCTTTCCAGGCAGTCCTTGATGCGGATGAGGAAGGTGACGGCTTCCTTGCCATCGACGAGGCGGTGGTCGTAGCTGAGGGCGAGATACATCATCGGGCGGATGACAACCTGACCGTTGAGAGCGACCGGGCGCTGCTGGATGGTGTGCATGCCGAGAATGCCGCTTTGTGGCGGGCTGAGAATCGGCGTGCTGAGCAGCGAGCCGTAGGTGCCGCCGTTAGAAATGGTGAACACGCCGCCGGTGAGATCCTCCAGGGTGATCTTGCCGTCCTTGGCCTTTTTGGCGTAGTCGAGGATGTCCTTTTCGATTTGGGCGAAGGACTTCTTCTCCACGTCGCGAAGGACGGGAACGATCAGGCCCTTTTCGGTGCCGATGGCGACACCGATGTCGTAAAAGTGGTTTTCAATGATGTCGGTGCCGTCGATGCGGGCGTTCACGGAAGGGATATCCTTCAGCGCTTGGGCGACGGCTTTGATGAAGAACGACATGAAACCGAGTTTCACGCCGTGTTTTTTCATGAAGTTCTCCTGCACGTCCTTGCGGAGGTCCATCACGGCGGTCATGTCCACCTCGTTGAAGGTGGTGAGGATCGCCGCGGTCTGCTGGGCGTTGACCAAGTGCGTGGCGATCTTGCGGCGCAGCATCGACATCTTCTTGCGGGTGGTGCGGCCGTCCGAAACTTCGGCGGCGGCGACGCGTTCGACTGGCGCGACCGGGGCGGAGAAATCCGGCTTCAATGCGGCGGGTGCGGAAGAACCGGCTGAAGCCGGAACTACGAACGAAGAAGGTGCCGCAACCGGTTTCGCCGGAGCAGGTATGGAAACGGGAGCTGGAGTTGGCTTGACCGGCTCGGACGGGCCGGCTGAAGCCAGCGCTCCGGTATCGATGGTGGCGATGACGGCACCGATGGACACTTCCTCGCCCTCGGGAGTCAGGATTTTCAAACGCCCGGAGGCCGTTGCTTCGAGCTCGTTAGACACCTTGTCGGTTTCGAGGGTGACCAGAATTTCGCCTTGGACGACCTGCTCGCCATCCTTCTTGCGCCATTTCGCGACGTTCGCGGAGGTGATGGATTCACCGGCGGCGGGAACTTTGAGTTCCACAACCCCGCCGGATGGCGTGGCCGGGGCGGCGACGGGGGCCTGGACCACGGGGGCCTGGACCACGGGGGCAGCGACCGCGGGGGCAGTGGTTTCTCCGGAAATGCGGCCGATGACGGTGCCGATGGAAACTTCCTCTCCTTCGCCTATCAGGATTTGCAGGACGCCGTCCGCGGCGGCTTCGAGTTCGTTTGAGACCTTGTCGGTTTCGAGCGTGACCAGGATTTCACCTTTCACGACATGATCGCCGTTTTTCTTATGCCAGCGGGCAACATTGGCGGAAGTGATGGATTCTCCGGATGCGGGGACTTTGACGTCGAGTGACATGGATGAAGCGTGGTGGGAGTTCGGGAAAAAATTCAGGCGTTAGACTTCGAAGGCTTGGGCGAGGAGGGCCTTCTGCTCGCGGTAGTGCATCGCCTTGGAGCCTGCGGCGGGACTGGAAGCAGTCCCCCGGCCGGCGTAGCGGATTTTACTGCCCACGGCGCGCTC
>JAIFNK010000167.1:5908-9485 GCA_020047775.1 Akkermansia sp.
GATTTTACTGCCCACGGCGCGCTCGAGGCGCGGGAAAATATAGGACCAGGCCCCCATGTTGAGCGGCTCTTCCTGACACCAGACAAAGTGCGAGGCGTTCGAGTATTGGCTGATGATGGCCTCGACCATTTCACGATGAAATGGATAGAGCTGCTCGATGCGGACGATGGCGGCGGTTTCGATGCCCTTCTCCTGGCGATGCGCCATGAGGTCGTAGTAAACCTTGCCGCTGCAGAAGATGATGCGGTCCACCCCGGTCGGGCTGTTGAAGACCTTGGTGTCCGGAAGGATTTCCTGGAAACAGGTGCCTTCTTGGAAATCCGACTCCTGCGAGACGGCTTCCGGGCGGCCTAGCAGGCTCTTGGGCGTCATCAGCACGAGCGGCTTGCGGAATTCCCGGTGCTTCTGGCGGCGCAGCGCGTGGAAATACTGGGCCGGCGTGGTGAAGTTCCCGACGATGAGGTTTTTCTCGGCGCACAGCTGGAGGAAGCGTTCGAGGCGGGCACTTGAGTGCTCGGGCCCCATGCCTTCATAGCCGTGCGGCAGCAGCATCACGAGGTCGCTCGGCGTCTGCCACTTGGACTCGGCGGAGGAAATGAACTGGTCGATGATGACCTGCGCGCCATTGGAGAAATCCCCGAACTGGGCTTCCCACAGCGTGAGCATCGTCGGATAGGACAGCGAGTAACCGTAGTCGAACCCGAGCACGGCGAACTCGGATAGAAAGGAATTGTGAACGCAGAATTTCGCCTGGTCCGGGGCGAGATGTTCCAGCGGGATGTAACGGTCCCGCGTCTCGTAATCATAGAAAACCGAATGGCGCTGGGAGAACGTGCCGCGGCGGCAATCCTGACCGGATAGACGCACCGGAGTCCCTTCCAACAACAGCGATCCGAACGCCATGGACTCGGCGAACGCCCAGTCAATGGACCCGCCGGTCGCGAGTGCTTCGACCCGGCGCGGAATGAAGCGCTTTTCAAGCGTCGGGTTCAGGTGGAAATCGCCGGGAATCGTGGTGAGCACCCGCCCGATGTTTTGGAAAACCTCGTGGCTGATTCCGGTGGGCACCGGCGCATGCGAATACGGCATCTGGTCCACACCGGTCGAACCACTGAACGCGGTGCGGTCGCCGGATTCCTGAAGGTGGAGCATTTTCTGATAGCCGGACTCCAGCTTCTCCCAGATCGCCTGCTCCAGCGATTCGAGATCCGCGTAGGAAATGACGCCTTCGGCGATGAGCTGCTGTTTGTAAATTTTCCCGAAGGTCGGCCGCTCGGCGATTTTCTTGGCGATGATCGGCTGGGTGAATGCGGCTTGGTCCGCCTCGTTGTGGCCTTGGCGACGGTAGCAATACATGTCGAGCACGATGTCGCGACCGAATTTCTGGCGGAATTCCAGGGCGAAAAGCGCGGCCCAGTAAAGCTCCATCGGCTCCTCGCCGTTCACGTGGAGGATCGGCGCTTCGATCATTTTCGCGACATCGGTCGCGTAGGCGGACGAGCGGGCGTCGGCCGGCGCGGTGGTGAAGCCGATCTGGTTGTTGATGATCAGATGGATGGTCCCGCCGGTGCGGTAACCCTTGAGCTGGGAGAGATTGAGCACCTCGGCGACCGAGCCTTGGCCGGCGAACGCGGCGTCGCCGTGAAGCAAAATCGGCAGCACCTGCTGGCGGTCGATTTCCCCGCCACCTTCGCTGAGCACGCGCTGGCGGGCGCGGGCCTTGCCTTCGACAATGGAGTTGACGGCCTCGAGGTGACTTGGATTTGCCGCCAGGCTGACGCGGACCTTGCCGTCTGGCAGCTCGCGGATGCTCTCGTAGCCGAGGTGGTATTTCACATCGCCATCCCCGGCGACCGTGTCCGGCTCGTAGGTGGGGGTGAATTCGTAGAGCACCGTGGTTAGGGATTTCCGGACGAAATTCGCGAGGATATTCATCCGTCCGCGGTGGGACATGCCCATTTCGATCTCCTTCACGCCCTGCGACGGGCAGGCTTCGAGAAGCGCGTTAAGGATGATCATCGCGCCCTCGCCGCCTTCGTTGGAGAAACGCTTTTCGCCGAGAAACCGCTTGCCGAGGAAATTTTCGAACGCCTCCGCTTCGAGCACCCAGCACAGCGAGTTGAGCTTTTTCGCCGGAGTCTCCTCCGAGCGCACCGCGTGGGTCTCGATCCGTTCGCGCACCCAGTGGCGGACGGTGGTGTTGTGGATGTGCATGAACTCGAAGCCGATTTTGTTCGAGTAAGTCGCCTCCAGCGCGGCCACCATGTCGCGCAGTTTCATCTTGTCCCCGTGGCGGAAAAACGAATTCCACACCACCTTGTCCAGATCCTCCGCACTCAGGCCGAACTGCTCGATCTTGAGCCGCGGATTGTGCTCGGCCGGCTCGAGCGGATTGATCGTCGCCTGAGTGTGCCCGAGCGTGCGGTAATTATAAATCAAGCTCACGACCTTGCCGAAAAACGCCAGATCCGCGTCGGACGCCGGTTCTGCCGGCGCGGCCACTCCTGCGGCGGCCGCATCCTCTTTGCGTTTTACTTGGGCGGATCCCAGCTCGAAGCCCTCGAAAAACGCAGCCCAAGTCGCATCGACCGACCTCGGGTCTTCGCACCATTCGGAGTATTTGGATTCCAATAATTCTGCGTTCTGTCGCGGCGAAACCGAAGAGTTCATGAGAGATGGATAGAATAATGGGACGCGCCAGCGAATTTACCGCTTGGCCCGCCGCGCACGCGGCTTCATTAAAGGGCACAGTGCACCGCGTCAACCGCGCAGGCACGAATTTCACCGCTATGCCCGGACCAGAAATCATGATCGAAGTGAAAGACCTGACCAAGCGATATTCCCGCCACGAAGCGGTCCGCAGCATCAATTTTTCCGTCGCCCGGGGAGAAATTGTTGGTTTCCTCGGTCCCAACGGTGCCGGCAAGACCACCACGCTCCGGATGCTCACCGGCTACCTGCCGCCCACTTCCGGCACCGCCACCATCGCCGGGTTCGATATTTTCCGCAAATCCATCGAAGCCCGCCGGAAAATCGGCTACATGCCGGAAAACGTCCCGCTCTACGAGGACATGCGCGTCCGCGAATACCTGAAATTCCGCGCCCAACTCAAGGGCCTCGGCAGCGGCGACACCCGCCGCCGCGTCGGCGAGGTCATCGACACCTGCGGCCTCGACAGCGTCCGCCGCAAGATGATCAAGACCCTCTCGAAAGGCTACCGCCAGCGCGTCGGCCTGGCGGACGCCCTCGTCCATGATCCGGAGCTGCTCATCCTCGACGAGCCCACCAACGGCCTCGACCCGAACCAGATCCGCCAGATCCGCGAGCTCATCCGCCACCTCGGCCAGACCCACACCGTGCTCATTTCCACCCACATCCTCTCCGAGGTGGAAATGATCTGTAACCGCGTCATCATCATCGACGGCGGCCAAATCAAAGCCGCCGACACCCCGGCCAACCTGGTCAGCCAGATGCGCGCCGCCGGCCGGATCCAAGTGGAAATCCAGGCCGACACCGAAGTCGTCGCCGGGGCGCTCAACCGCATGGAAAACGTGAAAAAAGTCACGCCCGAGCCCCT
>JAIFNK010000068.1 GCA_020047775.1 Akkermansia sp.
TCCAAGGTCCAGGTGCCGGATGGGAGGGCGTTGGAAGCGGAGGTGTCGATGACGAAATCGCCCTCGAGCGTGACAGTGCCCGCGCCGGAGATGCTGTTGTTGGAACCGGAGGTAGCGCCGAGCACGAACTTGAGCTGCGCGTTGTCGGCGAGAGCAAGAGTTCCGGCGCTTACCGTGGTGTTGCCGGTGTAGGCGTTGGCACCAGCGAGCGTCCAGGTGTTGGCGTGGGTTTTCGTGACGGAGGTGATATTGGCACCCGTGCCGCTGTCGGTGATGTTGGGTGTCATGGTTCCGTTGCCGGAGCTGGATGTCCTGAGGGTCAGCGTCTTGGCAGCCACGGTGCTGTGGGCGATGGAGCCGGTGCCGGTAAAGTTCATCGCACCCGTGCCATTGGTTTGGATGATGACGCTGCCCCCGAGCGTGAACAGGCGGTTCGTGCTGCCGGCCACGGTGTTGTTATATTCGAAGATGCCACTGTTCAAGACAAGGTTGCTGGCGTCAGCGGTGGCTGCGCCGATGCCGCTGGCAAAGCCGCCATCGGCCAGGGAGTTCACCCTGAGGCTGACGGTTCCGGTCAAAGTGGTGGTTCCGGTGTAGCTGTGGGCACCGTTGATGGTCTGCCGGCTGCTACCATTCACGAGCAGATTCCCGCCGCCGGTGATGAGGCCGCTGTAGCTGGCCGAGCTGCTGGCGGGGTTGAGGATGGAAAGCGTGTTGCCGGTTGTCAGGGCGACATTGCCGCCCGAGGCACCGCCGCCTTGCAGGTCTTTGACCGAGACGTTGAAGCCGTTGATGTCCAGTCCCGCGGTGGAAGAGTTGGTGAGGATGATGGCTGCGGAGTTTGTATCCCCGAATGGTCCGACAGAGCTGGAAGTGGAATTTTTCCCAGCCTTGAGGATGCCGTTCTGGATGTTGATCGAACCACTGAAGGAGTTGTCTCCGGCCAGGACGAGGGCGCCGGTGCCTGCCTTGGCCAGCGCGAGGGTGCCGCCGCCGGTACCGTTCCGGATCGTCCCGGCGTAGGTGCCGTTGGTGTTGGTGGAGTTGCCCACGGTGAGGGTGGCGTTGGAGACGCTGGAGCCATTGGCGTTTTGCACAAACGTCGTGCCGGGGGTGGCGTTCGTCGAAAGATTGGCGATGGTCACGCTATTGTCGGCCAAGGCCAGGGTGCCCGTGCTGGAAGCTCCGAAAGTCACGGCGTTTTGCAAACCCGCCGAGCTGTTGAACGCACCCGCGTTGCCCACTTGCAGCGTGCCCGCGTTGATGGTCACTCCTCCTGTGAAAGTGTTGTTGCTGCCGGAGACCACCCACGTGCTGCTCCCGTCTTTCGTGACGGCGGTGATGTTGGCACCTGTGCCACTGTCGGTGATGCCGGCGGCCAGGGTGCTAACACCGGAACCGGCACCGCCCAGGTTAATAGTCCTGGCAGAGGCGACACCGCTGTGGGGGATGGCGGCGGTCGAGGTCCAGTTCATCCCACCGGAGCCGACCACATCGAACTTGGCGGTGCTGGCCGCAAGGGTGAACTGGCGATCCGTGCTGGCGGGCGCGGAAGAGTTGTATTCGAGTGAGCCGCCACTGAAGACCAGATTGCTGGCGGCATTGCTGGATTGGCCGATGCCGCTGGGGTTGTTGCCACTGGCCAGGGAACTCACCCGTAAGAAAGATCCGGCCAAGGTGGTGGTGCCGGTGTAGGTGTGGGTGCCGGTGAAAGTCTGCCGGCTGCCGCCACCGTTGACAATATTCCCAGCTCCGCTGATCACGCCGGCGTAGGCGGGTGTGCCGCTGGAGGGGTTCACGATTCGAATCGTGCCGCCGTTCAGGGTGATATTGCCACCCGTGGTGCCACCACCAGTCAGTTCTTTGACAAAGACGTCGAACCCATTGATATCCAAGACTACTCCCGCCGTGTTCGCGAAAGTGACCCCGTTGGTAAAACCTTCGGCAAGCGGCCCGGCCACGTTCGATACCGAATTCGCACCCACCTGGAGAGTCCCGCCATTGATCGTAATGCCGCCCTTGTGGGTGTTGGCACCGGAGAGGGTGAGGATGCCGCTGCCTTCCTTGATGAGTCTGCGGTTGGTGGCATCCTGACTGAGGATGCCGCTGATGGTGAGGTTGTGGTCGGCATTGGTGGTGATGGTCCGGTTGCCGTTGAGAATCATCGCGAGGCTGATGGTGTCCGTGATCGCGGGTGTGGAAGCCGTGGTGGTGATGTTGCCGCCGAGGGTGATCCGATTCAAAGAAAGGGTGAAGGCGTTGGCAAAGCCCGTAGTCCCATCATTGGTGAAATTGATTCCGCCGATGATGGGATCCGCGAGCAGGTCATTCACCGCACCGTTCCGGACGTCGCCAGCGAAAGTGATGGCGGTGGCGAAATCGGGTAGCGCATCGCCGCCCCAGTTGGCGGCCGTGCTCCAGTTGTCGTCTCCAGGGCCGGTGCTGCCGCCGTCCCAGATTTGGTCGGCTTGGGCGGATGAAGTGGCGAGCAGCGCGGCGATGGCGGAGGCCAACGGGAAGGCAAGGCGGGAGGAGTATTTAATCTTCATGGACTGTTCGTTTTTTTGTTTGCGATCAATGATGATCATCTGGGACCAGATCATCCGTGAAAGCAGAATGGTTGCCAAAAGCCACGCCCTTCAATTGGATTCTGTTCGACAGCTTGACCCCGATGGGGTCATTTTTCCCAGGTGAGGCAGGTTTTTCCAACAGTCACCGAACAGGTGGCGCAGGCGCTGAAGGAGGGATTGCGCCAAGGTCGCTGGCAGGGTGCCATGCCGGGTCGCAACCATTTGGCGGCGGAACTGGGCGTCAACCACAAGACCGTGAAGGCGGCTCTGGCGGATCTTGAGCGGGAGGGCTTGCTGGAAGCGCGCGGCCCGGGCCGGAAACGGAGCATCCGGGACGTTGCCGCTCCTCAAGTGGCGCGCCGCGTCATGGTTCTGGCTTACGAGAGAAATGACATGCAAATGGATTATCTGGTGAAAACCATCCACCGGCTGCAAGCTGAGGGACATCGGGCGGGTTTCGCCACCAAGACCCTGAGCGATCTGGGGATGGATGTGAACCGGGTCGCCCGCTTCGTCGCGAAAACGGAAGCGGATGCCTGGGTGGTGGTGGCGGGACCCAGGGAGATTCTGGAGTGGTTCGCCACCCAAGCGCTGCCTGCGTTCGCGCTTTTCGGACGCGCGTCCCGGATTTCCATCGCCAGTGCCGCACCTGGCAAGGCGAATGCCCTCATGGATCTGGTTGACCGGCTTGTCGGTCTGGGTCACCGGCGCATCGTGATGTTGGCTCGGGAAGACCGGAGAAAGCCGACGATCGGGGGAATCGAACTGAAATATCTGGCCCGCCTCGAGGCCCATGGCATCCGCACCGGCCCTTACAACCTGCCTGACTGGGGGAACGATCCGGACGCGCTCGGGCAAAGCCTTGACTCGCTGTTCCGCCACACGCCACCGACTGCCCTGATCCTGGACGACGCCCTGATCTTTCCAGCCCTGGTCCAGCATCTCGCCCGACTGGGACTCTCCGCCCCGCAACACGTTTCGCTGGCCTGCACGGACTCTTCCGCAGCTTTCGAATGGTGCCGCCCCAGCGTCACCCACATCGCGTGGAACCACAGTGCGGTGATCAACCGCGTGGCCGGCTGGGCGAACAAGATGAGCCGCGGCATCAACGACCGGCGTCTCACCCTGATCCGTTCGAAACTGGTTCCCGGCGGCACGATCGGACCGGTGCCGCAGGTTTAGCCTGTATTTCCAACACAAGTTTACCCGCGTTTCATCACCATGATAGATGATTTCCAGCCGACTGGATTTTTTGGAAGGAAGCCGCCGGCCTCGATGAACAGGTAGTCCGTGCCGCCCAGGTTCTTTGGTGTGATCTTGAGCGCGTTCAACTGGTTCAGATCCATCAGAATATCGCCCGACCAGAAGTGGTCCGGGGAATCGGTGGTGCCGTCCTCGCGGAAGGTGATTTTCTTGATCGGGCTGCGGCCGGGATCATTTTTGGCCGCGGGATCGAACGCATCGAGCGAGTCGATAAGCGCAACGCTGGTCCAGGTGCCGGTGAGTTTGGGATTGGCGACGAATTTTCCGTCGTTGCGGAAGATGCCTGCCTCACTGGCGGCTTCGTCGCTTTCCGGATCCTGCAGGGCCTGCCACTCGGAGGTGAACATGGGGAGAAAGCGGGTCGCTTTGTGCATCACTTCGGTGTCGAGCGGCGGGGTTTTGCGTTCTTCCAGCCACATGCTGAAAATGCCTTGCGTGACGGGCGGCATCTGGACGATGGCGCGGTCGCCGTAACGCAGGAACGCGGTGGCGGCGAAGGTGACCGGGCCTTTCGCGAACTCATCCCGGAAGTCCTTGGTGATCCATCCGCCGCGGATGGTGTCGCCGGCGCGTCTGCCGAGGCCTTCCTTACTCTCGACCAAGGGCTTGCCGTTGATGAACACCTTGAAACCATCGCCCGCGCCGACACCTTGGCCTCTCTGGACGCGGAGACGGTATTCGTATCCAGGTTTGAGGGCGGGAAACTCGAAGCTGCCGCGAACGAGGATTACTTCCTTTTCCCACAGGGTGCGTGGGATTTCGTTCCATGGATTGCGGGTGTCGTTGTCGATCAGTTTGCCCTTGTATTGGCCGATGGGGAACTGGCCTTTTTTCCAGTTGGCTTGAGCGGGGTCGAAGTCCTTGGCAAACCAGTTTTCCATGCCTTTCGGATAAGTCACGGGGCGGTAGCGCCAGGGGGAAAGGTCGTATTTCTGTGTTTCAGGCGGGTCGAAGCTGAAGAGGTTCCACTCGGCGTTTTTCAGGTCGGGGCCGAAGGGCTTCCAGTCGTAGTCGTGAATGTCGACTTTTTGATAGAGCGCGACGAGATCGTCGATCGTGTTGGTGACGGTGCCATTTTGCGCGGGGCTATCGAGGTTGTTGAAAATCGTGCGGCGGTTCTTGCCTACAAACTGATAGACCAGCTGGTCGCGGATGATCGGCTTGATGGCGGCGCGCAGTTCGGGGCCGAATTTCTGCGGATCGGCGGCGAGGAAGATCTCGCTGTAGGGGAGTGCTTCGCCGGGGTTGAGCTGTTTTCCAAGTTGATAGAGCACGTCGTATCCGCCGGGAGTGCTGGCGAGGGTGCCGGCGAGGCGTCCGAGGGTTTGCTTCCTGTGGCCGGTGAGGTCTTGCCCGCCTTCCCATCTCTCGGGACCGGAGTAATCCAGATAGGATTGGCCGAAGACCTTGAGGGCGAGATCGCGAGGCTTGCCGGAGGCGCCGGGCAGGATTTCCGTCAGTTTGGAGATGACTGCGCCGGTGACGCTTTGGCGCGGAGTGGATTGCAGGAGTTCGCCGACGGCGGGCATGACCTTCTCGTAACAGCGTTCGTCGGCGGCGACGCTCGCCAAGACTATGGCCGAGCCTTGCTGGAGCCATGGTTCCTGGTGCTTGAGATAGGACAGGAGGAGCTCTACGTGGGGGACGATCATGTCCGGAGTGGCGTGCTGGATGAGCGAGAGGCAGGCATCCTTGACCCACCAGGATTCCTTGTCGTCCTTGAGGCGTTCGATGGCGATGTCGAAGAGGCGTTTTGACCAGTCAGCTTGAGGGTCGAAGGCTTTGGTGGCGGCGCGGAATCCGGCATTGCGGACACGAGGGTCTGAGTGTTTGCAGAATTCTTCGAGCAGAGCGGGGCGCACGCGCGGGCCGGGTTTCGGAAACATGTAGTCGCAGGTCAGTCCGGCCGCGTTGGGGGCAACCATGTTGCGGACCAGGTAATCCGGGTGGTAAACGTAGCGGCGGATTTCGTCGTCGGTGAGTTCCTTTTGATTGAGCCGCCGGATGAGTGGCAGGGAGGAATCCTGTGTCAGCGTTTCCTTGG
>JAIFNK010000240.1 GCA_020047775.1 Akkermansia sp.
CGCCTTGGGCTCGCTGTGGGCGGGTGCCTCGCCGGGAAACATCGTGGTTGGTGGCAAACTTCCCGACCCGCCGGCCCGGCTGCCGTCGGTTGGAGCCGCCAGCGCGGCCCTCGCTTCGCACCCCGCCAATCAAGCCGCCGCCGCCCGCGAGGCGGAGGCCGCTGCCATGCTGAAACTCTCACGCGCCGGACGCGTTTCCGATATCGAGCTGAGCGGCGGATTGCGCCAGGACAACTCCAGCGACTCGCAGGGCATCGTCGTCGGAGCGACGATCCCGCTGCCGCTTTTCAAGCAACAAACCGCCACGATCCGCGAGGCCGAGACCGTGCTCGATAAGACGCGGCTGGAAGGCAAGGTGAGCCGCGCCACCGTGAGATCCGAGTTTGACCAAGTGTGGAGCGAACTCGCCAACGCCCACGATACCGCCGTGACCACCAGCAGCGAATTGTTGCCTGGTGCGCGCGGGATTTTCGACTCCACCCGCGAGTCCTACGAACTCGGTCGCGCCAGTTTCCTCCAACTGCTAGCCGCGCGGCGCGAACTCGCAAGCGCCAACCGTGCGTGGCTCACCGCCAAAAAAGATTACCACCTTGCGGCTTCGCGCATTGAGGCACTCACCGGTCGCCCCGCATTTTGAAATTCCACAACACCCGATTCCGATGAAGATCATTGCCCGTATATGCCTGTTCGCCGTATCGCTGGCGTCACCCGGCCTGGCTGCCGAAGAGTTGTCCGTCACCCTGCCCGAAGGCGGTGCGGCGCGACTCGGACTGCTCGTCGAAGCACCCGTCGTCCGGCCGTTGGCGGATCCGGTCCGCGCCACCGGCAGACTCATCTGCGATCCCAAAGAGAGCGCGGTGGTGGCCACCCATCTTCCCGGCCAGATTGAAACCGACACCCTGCGTGTCGGCGACCGGGTCAAGGCGGGGCAAACCTTGATCACCCTGCGCAGCATCGAGTTGGCTGCCACCATCAGCACCTATCTCGATTCCGAGCAACGCCTGCGTTTCGCCCGCACCGCTCTCACCCGTGAGCAGGAACTCGCCGCACGCAAACTCACCACCACCGAAGCGCTCCAGCAGAAGGAGGCGGAATACAACCAAGCCCGCATCGCCCATCTCGCGGCGATCCAACCGATGCACATTCTCGGTTACAAGGAGAGCGACCTGCACGAAATGGTGGACGAGTCGCCGCTGCGTGAGAACCTCACCGAATACCGCATTGTCGCACCGCGTGACGGCGTGATCGCGGAAAAATCCACCGTGCCCGGCATGCCGGTGGAGGCGAACCAGAAACTCATGCGGATTGCCGCGACCGATCCTTTGTTGTTGGATTTCCTGGTGCCCTTGCGCGGCGTGGACCGCATCCGGCCCGGTGACAAGGTGGTGTTCCGTTCCACCGCTGGCAGCTCGCGCGAGGGAGAGGCCACCGTGTTCGGACTCGCGCCGACTGCCAGCACAGACACCGTGGCCGCCTCGGTGCTGGCCGGCGTGGCCAACCCGAAGGGTGAGTGGATGTCCGGCACGCCGGTGGAAATCCAGCTCGGTGATCCGCGCGCGCCTTTGCTGCCCGCTGTTCCTAACAACGCAGTCGTCGGGATCGCGGGCGAGCCGCATGTCTTCGTCCACGAGAAAGGGGAAACGTTCCGCGCGGTTCCTGTGAAGGTCGTTGCGCGCACCGGTACAGCATCTGGCATCGACGGCCTGCCGGAAGGCGCACGGGTCGTAATCGGCGGCGCACCGCTGCTTGAGTCCGCCCGCAATGCCGCACACGAATAACCCGCAGCACCCACTCATCATGTTCGTCCGCCTTGTTGAAAAAGCCCTAGCAGCTCGGATTGTCGTGCTGCTGGTCGCTGTCGTGCTCTGTGTGCTCGGCTGGTTCGCTTTTAAGAAATTGCCGATTGATGCGTTTCCGGACATCACCACCACCCAGGTGCAGGTGATCGTCAAGGCACCGGGCATGACACCTCAGGAAGTCGAAACCCGCGTCACGGCACCGCTCGAAATCGAAATCCGCGGCATCCCTCACCAAACGGTGCTGCGTTCGATCACGAAATACGCGCTGTCGGTCATCACTATCGATTTCACCGATGCCACAGATGTCTATTGGGCACGCCAGCAGGTCACCGAACGCATCTCCCAGGTGTTGACCGAGTTGCCGCCCGGAGTCGAGGGCGGGCTCGCGCCGATCACCACGCCGCTCAGCGATGCTTACATGTTTCTTGTCGAGAGCGATCAGCGCGACAACCGCGAGTTGCGCACCATCCTCGACTGGCAGATCCGGCCACGGCTGCTCTCGGTGTCCGGCGTCGCGGATGTCAACACGCTCGGTGGAGAAGTGCGCACCATCCTCGTCGAGCCGCAACCCGAGGCGCTCGCCGCCTATGGACTGACCTATGACGACGTCGCCACCGCGCTCGAACGGAACAACGCCAACGCCGGTGGTGGCAACGTCAACCGCGATGACACTACCTTCCTGTTGACCACCGACGCCCGCCTGCACGATCTGGAGAGTGTCGCCGCCGTGCCGGTGGCCAGCCGCGATGGCCAGTCGATCACCATTTCCGACATCGCCGCCGTAAAGCTTTCGGCGCTGACCCGCTTCGGCGCGGTGACGGCCCACGGCAAGGGCGAGGCGGTGCAGGGCATCGTGCTCACCCGGCGCGGTGCCAACACCCGGGAAACCGTGCAACTCGTCAAACAACGACTCGCGGAAATCGCCCCCAGCCTGCCCAGCGATGTCCGCATCGCACCGTTTTACGACCGCGCCGATCTGATCCAGACCGCCACCTCCGGCGTCACCAAGGCATTGGCCGAAGGCGTGGTGTTGGTGTTGATCGTGCTCTCGCTTTTCCTCTTTAACGCGCGCAGTGCGCTGACGGCCGGGCTGGTCCTGCCGATCACTGTGCTGGGCACTTTTTTCGTGATGGAACGCAGCGGTCTGACCGCCAATCTGATGTCGCTGGGAGGCATTGCCGTCGCCATCGGCATTCTGGTCGATTCCGCCGTGGTGATGGTGGAAAACATCGATGTCAAACTCCGCGAAACCCGTCCCGAGCATGCCGCCGCCGCGATCCGCCATGCCGCCACCGAAATGGCACGGCCCATCGTCGCCGGAGTGGTGATCATCCTGATTTCACTGGCCCCGATCCTCACCCTGACCGGCCTGGAGGGGAAACTCTTTGGACCGCTCGCCCTCACCGTCGGGATTTCGCTGGGTGTCTCCTTGCTGCTTACGCTGACGGTCATCCCGGTGGTGGCAAGTTTCATGATGCGTCCCGGCGCGCACCGTGAAAGCCCGTTGGTGCTCGGTTTGCTCATGATTTACCGCCCGTTGCTCGATCTGTGCATGCGGAGGCGGGGCATGGTCACTGCGACTGCGATGGGGCTCTTGGTTCTGTCCGCCATCGTCGCGGTGTTCACGGGGCGCGAGTTCATGCCCCGCCTCGAAGAGGGCACCACCGTGCTGCAATATGAAAAAATCCCATCGATTACTCTCGAACGCTCGCTCGAAATCGACAACGCCATCGCCAAGGAACTCATGGAGTTGCCGGAAATCGACGGCGTGATCGCCCGCGTCGGCTCCGATGAACTGCGGCTCGATCCGATGGGCTTCAACGAGACCGATTGTTTCCTCGTCACCAAGCCGCGTGCCGAATGGCCCGACCCCGACCCCGCCTCGCTTGAGAAAAAAATCCGCGAAATCCTGGATCGCTACGCCGGCATCATCACCACCTTCACCCAGCCGATCGAGATGCGGGTGTCAGAGATGATATCCGGCGTGACCTCGGCGGTCGCCATCCGTCTGGTCGGCCCCGACCTCGGCCGGTTGGAATCGCTCTCGCAACAGATCGAAAACATCGCCGCCAACACTCCCGGCGCGGTGGACGTCGCACGCACGCCGCTGAGCGGCCAGCATTATTACACTGTCCGACTGCGCCATGAGGCCCTCTCGCGCACCGGCCTGCCCGCCGCTGCCATCAACGATCTGATGTCGCGCGCCGTCGCCGGCGATGCCGTCACCGAGATCATCGAGGGCGTGGTGCGCACCCCGGTGCTGATGCGTTTTTCCGCGGACCGCCGTGGCGATCCTGCGGCGCTTGGCGCGCTTACGCTGCGTTCGCCGGGGGGGCAGGACATCGCCCTCGCCGATCTCGCTGACATCGTCGAGGAGGATGGTCCGAGCGCGATCAACCGCGTCGGAGGCGAGCGGATCGTGGTGGTGGAAACCAACGTCGAGGGTCGCGACATTGTCGGCTTTGTGGGTGACCTCTCAAAACGCTTCGCGAGCGAAATCAAGCTGCCGCCCGGCTACCGCATCGAGTTCGGCGGCCAGTTCGAGAACGAGGCGCGCGCGGGTGCCCGCCTCGCGCTGGTGGTGCCGATGGCACTGGCGGTGATCTTCTTCATTCTCTACAGCACCTTTGGCAATCTGCGCCAGTCGCTGCTCATCCTCCTCAACATCCCCTTCGCCATGATCGGCGGCGTGTTCGCGCTATGGATCGGCGGATATTATATCTCGGTGCCTGCCTCACTTGGCTTTGTCGCCCTGCTCGGCATTTCGGTGATGAACGGAGTGGTCTTGGTGAGTTATCTCAACCAACTCCGCGAGGAAGGTGCCGACACCCCCGAAGCGGCCGCCCGCACGGGTGCCGAGCGGCGCTTCCGCCCGGTGCTGATGACCTCGCTGCTCACCATCATCGGCCTGGTCCCTCTGCTGATTGCCAGCGGTCCCGGCTCGGAGATTCAGAAACCGCTCGCCGTGGTGGTAATCGGTGGCACCCTCACATCCACCGCGCTCACGCTGCTGCTTCTGCCCGCGCTCTATGCGAGCATGGAAACCTGGCTCCAGCGGTGGCTTGACCGTGACAAGACGCCGCCACCCGCTCCGGAAGAAGTTGTGGTGGATTGATCGAAGCGTTCCATGGCTTTCATCATGGCAGATTTTGGGCGACCCGGAAGAATCGCCGTGGGTAGGTCACTTCAACCGTGCTGGTGGTGAGCAGGGTGGTTGCGCCGAGGTTTTCCCATGATCCGAGACTCAGGTCCGGACTTTGCTGGAGTTGATACGGACCAACGCCGCCGCGCCAGGCGAGCAGCAACTGATTGTCCTGCAGGGTAACCTGGGTCCAGCGCAATCATTTCCGCAATTGCCATCGCCGCCACCCTGGTTGAAACCGTCGTCATAAAAAGTTCCGAGATTGGCTTCCTGGATGCGGAAGTTCCGGTCGTACACCCCGAAGGATGGCCCGATTTCGCTTGCCGCCGCAGTCAGCAAACCGTCGCCATTGAGATCAGTGCCCAAAGCCAACATGGCGACATGCTCGCCATTGGCCTCGAACTGGATGACGGCGTTGGTTTCCGTGCCAGCGAAGGGTAGGAAGTTGAAGCTCGCATCGTTGGTTCGGGTGAGGAAGGCTGGCTGATCGAACACGACTGTTTTGTGGTGACGGACGACCTTGGTGCCGTTGCCGGATGCGTCCAAGGCCACCACCGCCTGACCCTGGCCGGGCTCGTCCTTCCAATGATCAAGCGTGGAATCGCAAATTCAGCGCATATTCTGCCTGATTCGATTTTTTTTCGAAGATCGGCAGGAGGCGGAATTGCCCGAGGTTAAGCCATGGAGCGACGCCGCCTCAAATGGCATCTGGATGTGTCTCTCCGACACGAAGTATGGAAAGATGAACAAACTGTAATCATGGCGTGAGGGGAAATGTCATGCAAAAACGTTTTAGTTTTCTCACGGAGCGGCTTGCGATTGACAGCGCTCCGACAATTAAAACCACAGCCATCCCACAGGAAGGCTTAGCTTGGAGCGGAAAAGCGGGCTGGTGTTGAGTTGAAATCCCTGCCACTCGGTAGGGTGTTATGAAC
>JAIFNK010000177.1 GCA_020047775.1 Akkermansia sp.
TTATTGCTATTACTCAATGGGTATTGGAATCCGGGTGTGGAGATAAACCCAAGCATGCAGGCGATACGGCCTCTGGAATGAAGCTTGACCAGTCTCCAATCGCTGGGGAGCGTCGCGTTGAATGAACATCCTCGGACTCCGTTTCGGACATGATGCCGCGGTTTGCTTGATGGCGGGCATGGTAAACCTAGAAACCGCGAATAAACGCGAATAAACGCGAATGAAACCCTGAAAACCAGCGGGTTGTGAAAATCGCTACATTCACCCATCGGGTGAGCCTGCTGTTGTTTGCAACTCTCTGAAAATTAGCGTCCATGCCCGTCCATTCGCGGTTTCAATTTCCCATTTAGGATCAAACCATTCGGGCGGTGCCTCAACTTCCCCTTAAATTGATGAATTTGGGCATGGCGGTTGAAAACCGCCGCCACGTTCTCGCACCCAAAACTTTCAAGTTACTCGGGAGGTTAACAAAAAACGCCGACCCCCTTTCATCAAGGAGGCCGACGTGGGGGGCTGTGGGAAATCAATCCACTCAGGGAGTCTCGCTGACCTTGGCGCGGATGAATTTCTTCGTTGCCGATGAGACCGTGCCGGAGGTCCGGAAGGTGCGGTAGGTCCAGCCCGTGGCAAGCGCGGGCAGCCCGGTCTGAATGGCCGTGGCGTCGGCTCCGGTGACTTCCGTGATGGTCTCCGCGAAGGTGACCAGATCCGTCCCGCCTTCGACGCGGTAGTAGATGCCGTCGGTCAGGCCGGAAAGCTGGTCGCCCGAGTCGTTCGCAAAGGCGGCACCGTTTCTCACGGGCAGCGTGAGCGTGAGCACCTGATCCCCGCCGACGGTGGCGATCTTGCCCACGATCTTGCCGTCATTGGCTCCCGAGAGCGGGTTGCCATCGAAAGCGAACTCGGAGAGGTTGTTGTTGCCGTCGTTATCGTTGTCGCCCGCGCTGTTGCTCACGTCGTTGCCGGGCAGGAAAGTGGCGGCCCAGGTATCGTAGGCGCTGCCGCCGCCAGTCGGTGTGGCGATGAGATCGCCCTCGGCGTCCAAATCAAAACCGGTAAAGCCGGTGGCTGAAATCTTCAGGAGTTGGTCGTCCGTGAGACCCGCGGCGGAACCAAAGTTCAGCGAGGAACCGGAAACGAAACCGGTGATGTTGAGCGTGCCTCCGGTCCAATCCACCGCATTGCTGGCAGCGAAGGTCAGCTTGGCTACCGCGCCGAGGTTGATGGTGGCCGCAGCGGTGACGTCCAGGGTGCCCACGGTATCGGTGAAACCCGCGCCGACTTCCAGGGTGGCGGCGATGGTGACGTTTGTGGTATTCGGTAGCACATCGTTGGCGCCCAGCCGCAGCGTTCCATTGGAGACGGTAGTGGCACCAGTGTAATCGTTGGTCGTGTTGGTGATCTCCAGCGTGCCGGCACCAGTCTTGTCAATGCCGCTCGATGTTCCGCCAGTCAGCTTGCCGGAGAGCCTGCCATCGACTGCGGCGGAGCCGTCGTTGACTTGGACGGTGCGTTGGCTGCCGCCAAAGCTGATGCTGGACGACCAAATGAGCGTGCTATCGGCATCCGCCGCACCCAAGGTGAGCGTGCCGATGATATGGGTGCCTGCTGTGGCGCCGAATGCCAGAGTGCCGGGAGTCACGGTGCGGTCTGCGCCGTAGGCAGCGAAGCCGCCACCGGTGCCAGTGAATTGGAACTGAGTGACGCCGGTTCCAATGCCGCGGGTGAAGTCGCCGTTTGCCAGACCGACGACGCCGCCGCCGTTGATGGTGAGAGCACTGGTGCCACCGGTATTGGCGATGCCGCCGGAAAGGGCGGTGGCGTTGTTGAGCTTGAGGACGCCGCCGGAAACCGTGGTGACGCCGGTGTAGGTATTCGCACCGGAGAGGGTGATGGTGCCGGTGCCGGTTTTGGTGAGTTTACCACTGGCGCCTTGGATCGAACCTTGGTAGTTGCCGCCGCCGTTGTCGCCTTGGCCGATGATCAGAGTGCCGTTGCCGAGTGTGACGAACCCGCCGGTTCCGGTGAAGTTGCCGACGGTCTGGCTTGTGCCGTTGACATTCAACGTTCCGCCCGTATTGATGGTAATTTGATTGGTGGTGGCACCAAGCACATCATTGTAACCCGTTCTGACACTGCCCGCAGCGATGATGTTTTGGCCCGTGTAGGTGTTACTGCCAGCGGCGGAGCCAAGGGCCACGCTGCCACGTTTCGGAGCGCCGTCGATGACGTCGGTGGTGCCGAACGTGAGCGTTACACCAGTTCCTACGATGTTTTCCTGCACTTGCAACTCGGTGTTGGTGGTCGCAGCCATCACGCCGCCATTGGCACCGATGGTAACCTGGCCGTTGGCATTGTTGCGGAAGTAAGTGGAAGCAAGACCATTGGTCAGGATGCCACCGACGCCGGAACCATTCTTGTTGAGTGTCATGGTCGTCGCTAACGAAGACGGCTCAGGCACATCAACATCTGAGCCAGTGAGTTGGTAGATGGGCGAATAGGAACCCAAGATGCTATCAAGCGTCACAGCCGCCGTGCCAGGATTGTTGACAGCCACGCGGACGATGGTGCCAGCGGCGACGGTGGCGGCGGTGGCCTGTGCTCCGCTGAAGCCGGTGGCGTTGGTGATTTCAAGAATCGAGCCTTCGGCAAAGGTCAGCGCACCAGCACCGGTAAGCCCGAGGGCCTGGCTGGCGGTGAGTCTGCCGCCGCCTTCCACCGTGACCGCGCCGTTGAGGGCGGCTGTGTTGCCGATGGCGAGGCGGCCGCCGTCCTTGACGATGGCACTGGCGATGCCGGTGCTGCTGCCCATGCCGGTCGCGGCAGTGACGGTGAGGGTGGAGCCAGCCGTTGACACGAAGCGGATGTTTTGGCCCGAACCGGTGTTACCGAAGGTCGCAGTGCTGTCATTGAGAGTGAGCGCTCCGATGGCGTTGATGTCCACCGTGCCCGTTACGGCAGAGGTGATCACCGGAGCACCACCACCTGCGCCGTTGCCGAGAGTCAGGGTTGCGGCGGCTCCATAGGTAGCAAGGCCTTGGAAATCGACGCTCGTCGTGCTTGAAGCGATGTTGATGGTGCCCTGTTCCCAGCTTTTTGCACTGCGGTCCGTGCTGATACCCCTGAAGGCCGTGCCGCTGCCGATGGTGACCGCACCAAGCGCATTGTTTTGGTTGGCATAAAAACCGTAATACAGGTCGGCATTGGTGCCGAGGTTCTGGATGGTGCCGGTGGTCAAACTCAGCGCACTACCCCGGATGGCGTGGCCAATGATCGCACCCGCTGCGAGGGTGATGTTGGTGCCACGGGTGAGGCTGGCGAGGCCGGAGTTCGAAGCGGAACCTCCCGAGATGATGCTGTTGGCTCCGATATTGAAGGTATCGACGGTGCCGTGGTTGCCAGATGAGAGTGTGATCGTGCCGCCGTTTTTAGCGGTGAAGTCATCACCGCTGGCATTCGAGGTCGCGCCGATCGCGCCCAAGGTCAGGATGGTAGCAACACCATCCACAGTCACCTTGCCGGTGCCCAAGTAAGTTCTGTTAGCAGTGGTTCCGGTGACAACCGTGCCATCCAGCAAATAGGTTCCACCGGTGTAGGTGTTGTTGCTATTGGAGGTCAGGTTTAGGTTGCGGCTTGTAGTTCCGGTCTTCACCAAAGTGACTGCAGTGTCACCGTTGTCTGCGATCACGGATGTGCCGGAAAATGTAGTGGCTTGCACGGTGTTGATGATGTGCAGGTCGATGTCATCGGTGCCATTACCGGCGGTCAGCGTGCCCGAGGTGATATTGACAGCAGCGTTAGCGCCGCCTTTTCTGTTGAACATACCGCTGGTGATGGTCAGTTTGTTGGTCATGTTCCATGACCCACCGTTAATCGTCAGCGAGTTGACGGTCTTATCCGCAGTCAGTGCCGCAGCGGCGGTGGTGGTGCTGGTGACACGAACGTTTGCGGCGGCGGCGACTGCATTGATGTCAGTCGCGACATCTGTGTAATCCGCAGTCACTAACTGGCGAACGCCGTTTCCATCGTAGGTGACAAGGTTGTTAGTGGCGTTGCCACCATCCCACCACTGCGCACCGGCGATGATGCCGCCGGTCAGTGTGGGAGCAGTGGCAAAGGTGATTTTGGAACTGGTTCCCAGGCTGGTGCCGTTGAAGAAGACTGTGGCACCTTTGCTGATCGACAGGCTGTCGAAGGTCAAGGTCGGGGTGCCGTTGGAGTTCTTTGTGACGTTGATCCTTCCTTGGCCGGAAGAAACGTTCAGAGCACCGAAGGTCTGGACCGAGCTCGTGGCGTTGTTGAGGCCGTTGAGGTTGATCGTGCCGCCGGCCAGGTTGACGGCCGGGCGGTCGCCACTGGTGCCGAAGCGGTTGGCGGTGTAGCCGCCGGCGATGTTGTCATCGATGGTGAAGGTGCCGGCGCGGTTGACGGTGATGGTGTCGGCGGCCGTCATGCTTCCTGCGACGAAGCCGCCGCCGGAGGTGGTGAAGGGGTTGCCGGCGATGCGGAGGATGCCAGCATCAATGATGATGTTGCCGTCGAAGGTGTTGCTGGTGCCATTGCTGACGAGCGACAACTGGTTGCCAAAATAGCCCGTGAGCGTGAGGTCGGAGGAGCCGGTGAGCGGGCCGTCCAGAATGGAGTTGAAATTCAGGGAGGAGAAGAGAGTCGTGTTCGACGCAACATTCAGCGAGGTGAGGTAGTCATCCGCCAGGATGGTTTGACCGTGGGAGTAGGAAATCGCGAGCAGGCTGCTGCCGGTGAGCGCGAGGAAAGAACGGAGTGCGGATTTTGGTTTCATGGTGGGGAAGGAGTTGCTGGTTTTTAGTTAGTCGGGAGTTTTCAGGAAAGTGGGAGACGAACATCGAACATCGAACATCGAATTGGACATCGAATATTGAAGGGAAGAGGGGGAGGTTGGCTTGATGGGGGAAATCGCGGTCTCAAGGACGCGCTGCGGGAGTTTGGATCGTGGACTGGAGGAGATTCTGGGTGAAGGGGGCGCCGCTCCTCCAAGCGACGCCCCCCGATTATTCCGGGAGAAACCCAATAACTACCGGAAAATGGAATCAGGCATTTCTGCGGCGGCGCAGCAGGCCTGCGGTGATCAACAGACCGGCCAGCGCGCTGGTGGGCTCGGGGACTGCGGTCCAGGAGAGGGTGCTGCCGCTGACCGAGAAGGAGCCGCCGACGGGGGTAATGCCGGTGAAGCCACTGTTGACCACGCTGACGCTGTTGCCGAAGATGGCGGCCCAGTTGGCGATGGCGGTGGTGCCATCGGTGGTGAAGATATTCGTCCATGTCTGGTCGGTGTCCCAGAACGTATTGGCGAATGTCGCATCGCTGGCCACGATCTGGAAGACCGAGCCACCCCCGGCATCACCATCCACCAAGCTCGGGGCGACGAGTTTGTCGTAGGAAGTGCCAGCGGCATTGATATCCCAGGAGAAAATGCCGTTGTTGAAGGTGGTCGCCCCCAGCGCCGTGGCCGTTCCGGCCCCACCTGCACCACCAGCAGCCAGGATGGCGCCGTTGTCGATGGCCACGGTGTTTCCGATGGTGCCGGTGGCACCCGAGGCGAGCACCGTGTTCGCGCCGCTTACCGTCACCGCCGAAGTTCCGATGGAGCCACTGACCTGCAGGGTTCCCGCACTCACGGTAGTGGCACCGGTGTAATCGTTGGTCGCGTTGGAGATCTCCAGCGTGCCGGTGCCGGTCTTGTTCAAGCCGCTTGATCCCGTGCCGGTGAGTGCACCGGAAAGGCGTGCATCGACTGTGGCTGAGCCGTTGTTGACTTGGACTGTGCGTTGGGAACCGGCTAAGGCGATGCCGTTCGCAAAGACGAGGGTGGCATCCGCGTCA
>JAIFNK010000244.1 GCA_020047775.1 Akkermansia sp.
CGATACCGACGATAAAGGCCGCCATGCCCACGCCATCATGGGCCCGTTCGAAAGCGGGTTCCCCCTGGGTGAACCGGATCTGCGCCAGCACACAGGCCCGCACCACATTCGTCACCCACGCCGTCCCCAAAGCGGTCGCCACCATCAGCACCCTCGCTCTCGCGCCCAGGACCAGCCACTCGCCGAAACACAGCGACGCCATCAGAAAACTCTGTGACGAGCGGATCCCGCTGCATCCTTCCGACACCTCGACCACCTGGCCCATGAGTTCGAGTTGGTTGCCAAGCACCGTCACCGGGCTGCCGGTCATGCGGAAGATCCAACTGCTCGCGTCCAGCACCCCGTGGGTCAATCCGTCCACTAACGGAGTCTCGATGGCGGTCGGCAGCCGGACTGCGGTCAATGCGAAGAGCAGCACGGGTATCATGCTGGTCATGGCCGGTTTTCCCGCCATTCTCCACACGACTGCCAGCGTGATGCCGCAGGCGATGCCGCTCTGCACCCATAGCGGACCCGGCCACCCTTGATCAACGTGCAGCAATGTCCTCGTCAAGGTCAGCGCCGCGGTCAGCAGCAATATCCCGGCTGCGATCAACCACCCCGGGAGCCTGGCGCGCGGCACCGTCTCCCAGCCGCGCCATTTTCGATAGAAGAACCAAATGGCCAGCGGTGGGACATACCACCCATAATCATAGTAGAGCGCATGAATCCAGCCGTAGCTCGCGCCATAAAACACCTGCGCCCAAAGTGCTGAAATCAACACAATCCATGGGATCCAGCTTTGGGATTGCGAACGGCGTTCTGGTTGGGTCATCTCTTGGAGAGACAGATTCCATGGCCGCCCGCCCGGATCAAACGTGCAAAAGTGTCGGCTTTGTCACATGGAATCGAATCCTCCCGCCCGCTTTCTCAGGATTTCGTCACAAAGTCCGCGAGCTTGAGCTTGCCCAGCCAACGCCGGAGCATGCGGGTGGAGGCCGCGCCTCCAAGTGTGGGCTCGGTGTTGCTTTTATACCACATGGCCCCGGCGATGGCTTCGGGGTGGTTGGGATCGCCGATCACCACGGGAAATCCGCTCCACCCGCCGATCGAGCGTCCCGGCGAGACCCTCACCCAGGAGTTGACGGCTTCCGCCTGACGGATGCGGACGGGGATCCAGCCACCTTCACCGGTAAACAGGCGGGCCTCGGCCTCGGTGCCCTCCCACAGCTCGAAAAGCGGACCTTGGTAGCCGGAAACCACCAGAAACGAGCCGTCGTGTTTTGATGCCTCCGGCATCGATCCCGCGCGGATGATGCCGACAATGTGATACTTCGGATCTGGATCGCCCGGCGCGTAGAGCCAATCGCAGGCCGGGCTGGCGTGGTCGCTGGTGAGCCAGGCGGTGAGGTCGCCCTGGCGGGCGACCGGATAGTGGCGCAGAGGCCGGCTGCGGGTATCGTCCGGGGGGTGGGAGAGAAAGTATGAGGGCTTGGTGTGACTGCCACAGGCGGCCAATAACAAGCCGGTGATGATACCAATCGTCAATTTGATAAGATGGGACATTGGCGGCAATCTATTCAGATGCGTTGGCTTGGCAAGCGAATGCCGGGATTCCGGGCGCGGCTTTCCTGTCAGCCATCCGCGGGGCTGTCGTCGTCCGGAGTGAATTCCGCGCGGTTGCGGCTTTGGAGGCGCATGCTTTGGGCCTTGCCGAGGAAAACGGCGTCCTCGCCCATGTTCACGGCGAGATCGCCGATGCGTTCAATGGAGCGGGCGATGAAGATGAGATGAAGCAGGATTTCCGTGCGGCCGCTGGAATCCTCGAGGCGCGCGCTCAGGGAGGCGATCATCTGTTTGTGAAGCTGGTCTAACTCCTTGTCGCGCGCCTTGAGGCCTTCTCCGAGCCCGGCGTTGGAATCGGTATAGGCCATGATGGCGTCCCGGAGGAGCTTGTCGGCGAGTGAATAAAGCGGCTCGGTTAGTGAGGTTTCGTCGAAGTGGGACGCCCGGCAGATTTTTTTAGCCCTCTTGGCGATGCTCACGGCATGGTCGGAGATTCGCTCGAGGTTGTGAGCCATCTTCATGGAGGTGATGACCAGCCTCAGGTCCGAGGCGACGGGATGGAACCTGACGAGGATGTTCATGCCGCTTTGGTCGATCCGGCGCTCGAAGTCGTCGACATCCGAATCGTCGGCGATGACAGCGCGGGCGAGGTCGATGTCGCGCTCGAGCAGGGACCTGATGGCGCGCTCCAGGTTTTGTCTGGCCATGCCGGCCATCGTCAGGACGTCGGTCTTCAGGGCACCCATCACCTTGTCGAATTCGCTGAAGATATGTTGCTGGTTCATCAGTGGAAATAAATAAGTACCCGAAATGATGCGGATGTGGCTCATGAAATGTCAACATCGCTGCATTCTGGCAAGCGGATTGCCAACAAGGCCGGAGAATATCCGCTGCCGGGAGGCGATGATTCCCGCGGGGAACGATCAGACCGACACGATGTTGATGCTCGCCCGGATCGCGAGCGGGTGAATGACGGGCAAGTGATCAACCGCCGCTCTCCGGATCAGCTACCCGCTGGACCAGCCCAGTGGGGAAAATTTCCGGAATGCGTCGCTACCGCCTTGGCGTGACGGCATGAAGAGCACGACAGTTTGATCTTCCGCCGGAGTGACGCGGCGTAAAAGAGCGCGTAAACGGGCGAGGAGTTCGGGGGCGTCGAATGGCTTAGTTAGGTAATCATCGGCACCCACGTCCAAGGCTTTGACCTTGTCAGCTGGGTCAGGGCGGGCAGAGAGGATGAGCACGGGTACGCTGGACCATTCGCGGAGACGACGCAGGACTTCTAGGCCATCCAAGTCAGGCAGTCCGAGGTCTAAAATGAGAAGATCCGGCTTTTCCAAGGCCAGAGCGTGGACTCCGTGAGAGCCATCGTCCGCGGAAATCATCGTGTGCCCGGCACCTTCCAGGAGGACCTGGAGCATGCGGCGGATGGAAAGTTCATCATCGATGACCAGGATGCGGCTCACAGGGTAATGGGTATCTGGTGGGCGGTGCGCACGGGGATTTTCAGAATGAACTCCGCGCCTCCGCCCGGAGTATTGCGTGCTTCGCTGGTTCCGCCAAGCCCGCGGATAAGGCCACGGACAATTGAAAGCCCCAGCCCGAGTCCGCCCGGACGGCTTGCCTCGCCACGGTGGAAGCGGTCGAACACACGTGCCGGGTCTTCGAGTCCGGGCCCTTCGTCGCGGACGTGGATTTCCAGCTGCAAGTCATGGTTGATGAAGGCGCTGAGATGGATCGGCGTGCCAGTTGGCGTGTGATGACCGGCGTTGGTCAGCAGATTCTCGATAGCGGCGAGCAGCAGGTCCGCATCGAGCCAGACCAGCGGCGGAGTCCCGTTCGTGATTGCAACATCAAGAGGATGTCCGGCAGTCGCATCTTCTGCCTGATGGGTAGATTGCTCAAGGATTTCCAAAAGATCACACCACTCCAGCTTTGGTTGGATGGCTCCGGATTCGATGCGGGTGGACTCGACGAGCTGGTCAACCACTCTGCGCAAGCGCTTCTGTGCTCCGCGCATTTCCGGGATCAGACTTGCGGATGGCACACCGCTTTCCAGTGCGTCCATCGCGGAACCCAGCACGGAAACAGGAGTGCGCAGCTCGTGGGATACATGGTCCAGCAGGGATCTCCGGAGCTGATCGCCGCGTTCGAGGAATTCGGCCCGGTGGATGGCATGGAGCAGGTGGTTCCGTTCCAGGCCAAGCCCGAGCTGTGCGGCGATGGCGGCCAATAAATCACGCTCGGACAGCGGCAGCGGATCTTTTCCGGGATCGATGGACAGCACGCCCATGACGAAGGATCGACCTTGTAGTGGAAGGTGCAGCGCTTTGGCTTCCGGCAATGTGCCGGTGCCTCGGCCTGCGGGCTGTTTTTTCTCGAAGGACCAGAGTGCGACACCCCGCTCCTTGGCGTCCAGAGGCAAGGTGCCGGAGGGATGTGGTGGTTTGAGTTCGTGGTTGGAATCGTCGCGGAGTTGGAGGGCGCAGGGCAGGTTGAACAACGAACCGACGGCGCGCAGGCAACTACCGACCGCTTCGTCGGTGTCGGCGGCCCCAGTGAGGATGGTGTTGATTTCCAAAAGACGCGTCGTGTGCATCTGTTGGCGGGCTACGGCCAGTCCGCGGCGGTGTAGACGGTTGGACAGCCAACCCATCGAAAGCGAAGCGACGAGCAACGCGACGAACATGGTGATGTCAGTGGAAGAGCGAATGCTGATCGAAAAGCGCGGCTCGGTGAAAAGGAAATTCCAGGCAAGCCCGGTAAAGACAGCGAGGACAAAGGTGCCCGCAGGAGTGAGAAAAAGAGATCCGACAATCACCCCGCAAAGCATCAGCATCGCGAGATCCTGAGCAGTGAGCAGACCGAAAAGCGGATAACTGAAAAGCGAGAGTCCTAACGCTATCGCGGCTGCTCTCACGAGGTTGGAAAAAACCGCTGACCGATCCGGTGATCGTGGTTGGTGCTTTGAATGCGCGTCCGGTCCATTAGAGGGAAGTCCGGGCTCCATGGCCACCACGTCGATGTCCCCGCTGCGCTGAAGCAGGCGCAGTGCGGGTGGGCGCAGGAAAAAATCCCGCCAGCCGTGCTGCGGGGACTTGCCGATGATGATCTGGGTGACGCCTCGTTCGCGGGCGGCCGAGAGGAGGCCCTCGACGAGACTCGACGCTTCGACCGTCGCGGTTTCCGCACCAAGTTGGCGGGCAAGCGACAGGTTTTCAGTGAGGCGGTTCTGGTCGTCCGGGGCTAAAATTTCATCCGTGGTCACCGCGACGGCCGACCATGGTGCGTCGAGCGCCCCCGCCATCGCCCGGGCTCTCCGGATGAGCGATATGGAAAACGGACTGGGACCGACGGCAACTAACAGACGCTCGCTGGTCCGCCACGTGGAGCGGCTGCGGTGCTGGACTTGGAATTCGCGCAGATCCACTCCGACACGCTCGGCGGTATAGCGCAGTGCGAGCTGGCGGAGAGCAGTGAGATGGCTTTCCTTGAAAAAATTGAGGGAAGCGGCAGCAGCCCGCTCGCCGAGATAGACTTTTCCTTCCTCCAAGCGGCGCTGAAGGTCACGCGGTGTGAGATCGACGAGTTCGATTTCATCGGCCCGGTCGAGAAAACTGTCAGGGACGGTTTCGCGCACGGGAGCTTTGGTGATGGCGCTGACGACGTCCGAGCGGCTTTCAAGATGCTGGATGTTGACGGTGGTGTGAACGTCGATTCCGGAGTCGAGCAGTTCGGCGACGTCCTGCCAGCGCTTGGGGTGGCGCGAGCCGGGCGCGTTGGTGTGGGCGAGTTCGTCCACAAGCGCGACTTTGGGGTGCCGGGCGATCAATGCGTCGATGTCGAATTCCGCGAGTTCGGTGTCGCGGTGTTTCATTTTCTTCTGCGGGAGTATCTCAAGTCCCTCCAGTAAAGCCTCGGTTTCCCGGCGGCCATGGGTTTCAATCACACCGGCCACGACATCGACACCCTGCCGCCGGAGTTCACCCGCTGCCTGGAGCATGGCATAGGTCTTGCCCACGCCCGGGCACATGCCGAGGAAGACTTTGAGTTTGCCGGAATCAGGCATTGCGAAGGGAATTTATCGTGAAATCCGGTCGAGGGCGAGGTTGAGTTCCAGGACATTGACGAGCGGCGGACCGCCGAATTTGCCCATGAGAGGACGCTTGGCTTCATCGATGGCCTTCAGGACGATGGCGGGATCCATCCCGCGGGCTTTGGCTACGCGGTCGGCTTGGTATCGGGCGGCGGCCTCGGTGATGTCGGGATCGAGGCCGGAACCGGAGGTGGTGACGAGGTCGGCGGGG
>JAIFNK010000242.1 GCA_020047775.1 Akkermansia sp.
TCCGATGGTGGCGGGATCCGCGGGATTGCTCTACGCGAAACTCAGAAACGACTACGCCATCACCAAGGCCAACCTGCCACGCATCACCAAGGCCCTGCTGCTTGCCACCGCGACCAAAGACACGGTGCCAGGCTGGGACAACAGCCCGACCTCCCCGCTGGACTCCATTTACGGCGCGGGCGAGCTCAACATTTGCCTTGCCTACACCGCCCTCCGCTCCGGGAGGGCCAGCGCCGGCACCACCACCCAGCACAAACCGCGTGGCTGGGCTGCGGAGCCGGTTACTTCCACCACTGCCAAAACCTATTATTTCAACATCCCGGCCGGTGCCCCCACCACCCCGTTCAGCGCGGCCCTCACCTGGCACCGCATCGTCACCGACACCATCAACAACCGCTTTTTATGGGGCGATCCAAGCTCCAGCCTCGCGAACCTCAGCCTCCGGCTCTATCATGCCAACGGCTTCACACCCGGCTCCGAGATCGCCGCCAGCACCAGCGCCGTGGACAATGTGGAGCTCATCTATCAAGCCGCCCTTCCGCCGGGTGACTACGCCCTGCGTGTGACAAGCGACTCCTCCACTTCCACCGAATATGCGCTCGCCTGGCACAGCCTGCCCGCCGTGACCGTCGCCGCCACGGTTTCCACCGCCAGGGAAATCGACGGCCAAACCGGACTCATTACCTTGAGCCGCACCGGCGACACGACACTTCCGCTACTCGTGCCTCTATCCATCAGCGGCAGCGCCATTGCCGGCACTCATTACCAACCGCTTCCCGCCAGCGTCACCTTCCCGGCAGGCCAGCTCTCGACCACGCTTCAAGTGATCCCCATCGCCGATTCGCTTGCCCAGGGAAACCGCTCCGTCATCGTCGCCGCTGCCGCCGATTTCGCCTCGGTCCGGGATGCCAGCCAATCCGCAGTGCTAACCATCGAGGACAAACCGGCCGATGCGTGGCGATTCATCAACTTCACCTCCCTGGAACTCAACAATCCCGCCATCAGCGGCGACAATGCGGATCCGGATGGAGACCGTCTGGCGAATCTCATGGAATACGCGCTCGGACTCGCTCCGAAATCCCCGGGCACCGCCCCCGTGTCACCCCTCGATGTGAATGGCTACCTGGCCCTGTCCGTCGTCAAAAATCCCGCCGCCACCGACATCACGTGGGCGGCGCAGGTTTCCGGGGACATTTCATCCTGGCAGTCCGCCATTCCTGTCAGCGGCACCCAGGACCCGATATTCATCGCCCGCGACGATGTCCTGAAGACTTCGGCAGACCGGCGTTTCATCCGGTTGCAAGTCATCCGGCAGTGATGGAATTAGAGCCTGGCCCACTGCGCCGGGGATCGCCCGGTGGTCCTGAACAGCGCTTGCACTCCGCCCGTGCTTCGCCTAAGTCTTCCGCCGATGAAACGCAGAATCGCTCTTATTTCTCTCGTCCTTTTCCCGGTCCTTGCCTCTTGTGAACCCGCCAAGAAAGGCACCAAACCGACCGCAGCCACGGCCAAGGCCCAGAAAGTCCGCCTGAAAACCACCGCAGGCGATATCGTGATCGAACTCAACGCCGAAAAGGCTCCGATCACCGTGGAAAACTTCCTCGGTTACGTGAAAAACAAACACTATGACGGCACCGTGTTTCATCGGGTCATGGGAACCTTCATGATCCAAGGCGGTGGTTTTTCACTCAACGATGGAAAACTCGCTGAAAAGCCAGCGGGGAAAGGAATCAAGAACGAAGGCCAAAATGGTCTTAAAAACGAGCGGGGCACCATCGCCATGGCACGGACCCCGGTACTCGACAGCGCCACCACACAGTTTTTCATCAACGTGGCGGACAACACTCAAAGTCTCGACTATCCGGCAAACGGTGGTTATGCGGTTTTTGGCAAAGTCGTCGACGGCATGGAGGTGGTGGACAAAATCAAAGCGATGGAGACCACCTCTGCTCCTGGCTCCTTTGAGAAATCACTGCCAGTCAAATTCGTTGTGATTCAATCCGCGAAGGTTGTCGATTAACTGTTCCGACCTCGCACATGCAACTCTGGCTCTGCCCGCTCATCGCCTTTCTACTCGGGTCGATTCCCTTCGGGCTGATCATCGCCAGCGCCAAGGGAATCAACATCCGCGAGCACGGCTCGGGCAACATCGGAGCCACCAATGTGCTTCGGGTCGTCGGCAGGAAATATGGCATCACCTGTCTGTTACTGGACGCGCTCAAGGGTTTCATTCCAGTGGTCATCGCGATCTCGCTGATCCGCTTCGAGGGCATGAAAAACCCGATGAGCGTCACCGCGCTCGTGGCGTATGCGCAGGATTTTCCGATGCTCACGGCGCAGATCTTCCAGGTCATCACCGGCCTCTGCGCGGTGCTCGGGCACAATTACTCGCCATGGGTCGGCTTCAAGGGCGGCAAAGGCATCGCCACCTCCGCCGGGGTGTTCATCGCGCTGATGCCCGCCGCCATCGTGATCCTGATCGCGGTCTGGGTGCTGGTTTTCCTCGTCAGCCGCTACGTTTCCTTGGCCAGCATCATTGCCGCCGCGGTCCTGCCGCTGGTGACGCTGTGGGGCTCGTAGTTTCACGGGAAAATCCAGAACGGCACGTGGAACAAGCCGCTGTTCGCGTTCACCGTGATCATCGCCGTGCTGGCCGTTTGGAAGCACCGCGGCAATATCGGTCGCCTTCGCAACGGCACCGAGCACCGCTTCACCCGCAAGCCGAAATCCGCCGATGTCTGAACCCAGATTCACCTCCGCCGCAGTCCTCGGTTCGGGCTCCTTCGGCACGGCCATCGCCAAGCTTCTCGCGCCGAAACTTGAGTCCGTCATCCTCATCGGCCGGGATCCCGAAACCGCCGACACCATCAACCGCGAACACCGGAATCCACACTATCTGAGCGGGATCCAGCTTCCGGAAAACGTGCGCGCTTCGACCCGCCCGGCGGATGCACTCGGCCACTCCCTGATTCTCTTCGCCGTCCCCACTTCAGCCACCCGCGAAATGGCCCGGACGCTGGCGGCGGCCAATCTCCCACCCGAAACCCCGCTGCTTTCCTGCGCCAAGGGAATCGAAAAATCCACCGGCGACCGCATGAGCCAGATTCTGCGCGAGGTCTTCCCGGACAACCTGATCGCCGTTCTGTCCGGACCTAACCACGCCGAGGAAATCGCCGCCGGCATGGCCACCTGCGCCGTCATCGGCTCGGACGACCACGACCTGGCGGTGCGCCTTCAGGAACTCTTCACCTTCCCTCATTTCCGCTCTTACACCAGCGACGATCTCGCCGGCATCGAGTTCGGCGGCGCGGTGAAGAATGTTTACGCCATCGCCGCCGGCATGGCCCACGGACTGGGCCTCGGTGACAATGCCGTCGCGGCGCTGGTCACCCGCGCGCTGGCGGAGATGACCCGCCTCGGCACCGCGCTCGGCGGGCGGATCGAGACGTTTTCCGGACTATCAGGCGTCGGTGACCTCATCGTCACCTGCTTCTCCGAGCACTCGCGGAACCACCGCGTCGGCCTCGCGCTGGGCGGTGGAAAAACCCTGGAGGAAGCCGTCGCCGCGCTCGGGATGGTCGCCGAGGGAGTCCCTAACACACTTTCCATCCACGAAGCCGCCCGCCGCGTGGGCGTCCGCACTCCGATCATCGACGGGGTTTACAGCATTTTCTACGAAGGAAAATCCGTCCCGCTCGCCATGCGGGAACTACTCTCCCGCGATCCCCGCCCCGAACATAGTTAGACCATGACCGAAATCCTCGACCTCTTCCTGCATCTCCCTGTCCACTTGGAGAACTTCGTCAATGCGCACGGCACCTTGATCTACGGGCTGCTCTTCTTGATCATTTTCTGTGAGACAGGTCTCGTGATCACGCCCTTCCTGCCGGGCGACTCGTTGTTGTTCGCCATCGGTGCGGTGGCTGCGAAAGAAGGATCCAGCCTGAATATTTGGGTTGCCGCCGTGATCCTGCTGGTCGCGGCGATTCTGGGAGACACGGTGAACTACTGGATCGGCCGGAAATCCGGCGGCTGGATGATGCGGAAGTTTCCCAAAATCGTGAAGCCCAGCCACATCGAGAAGACCAACGAGTTCTTCGTCCGCTACGGCGGGAAAACGATCATCATCGCCCGCTTCGTCCCCATCGTCCGCACCTTCGCCCCCTTCGTCGCGGGCTCGGGTCACATGGACTACCGTCGCTTCATGTTCTTCAACGTAATTGGGGCCATCCTCTGGGTTGGACTCCTTCTGCCCTGCGGTTGGTTCTTCGGTCGCATCCCTTTCGTGCAGAAGAATTTCGAACTCGTCGTGCTCGGCATCATCGCGATTTCCGTGTTGCCGATGGTCATCGAGATCGCCCGCGCGAAAATGGCAAAGAAGAAGACGGATCCTGGAAGCCTACCGACCGACTGAGCCTTTCCCACCCGGACCATCCCATGCGATTCCTCCTGCCATTCCTCGCGCTCGTTGCAACCGCTCTTGCTAACAACGCGCCGCTCGACGCCTGGCTGAAACGCCAGCCGTCCATCACCACCCTGGACGCGGAGTTCACGCAGATCCGGAAACTACCCGCGCTGAAGAATCCAACCACCACCCCGGGACGCTTGTCCTTCGCCAAACCCGACAAAGTCCGCTGGCAGCTCGGAAACCCGTTTGAAACGCTCGCCGTCTCGGATGGTGTCACGCTCACACTCATCGATGCCGCATCCAAGACCGCCCGCCGGATCGCAGTGGATTCGCCGCAGGCCGTGCGGTTTTCGCTGCTCTCCGGGAAAGCGTTCCAGTCGCCCGAGGCGTTCTACCAGGAATTTGAAGTCGTCGAATCCCGCGCCGTTTCCGGCATCCAGCAATACACCGTGAGAGCCAAAGACCGGCGGACTCGCTCCCAGATTCCATGGATCTTCCTCGACATCGATCCTGCGAAAAACGAACTCCGGGCACTCGACTTCGAGCTGCAGGACAAGTCCCGGCTGCGCACCGTCTTCCAGAATCCCAAGTTCAACATCAAACTCGACGGCTCGCTTTTCATACCGGATCTATCAGGCTACAGCGTGAAGTAAACGGGCCGGACGGGATCACCACACCAGTTAGTGCTTCTGCGAGTGCTCGAGCGCGGCGGCGACGAAGCCCGAGAAGAGCGGATGCGGGTGGTTCGGCTTGGATTGGAACTCGGGATGGAACTGCGCGCCGATGTAAAACGGATGCTCCGGCAGCTCGACGATTTCAACGAGGCCTTCTTCCGCGGAGACGGAGGAAATCACCAGCCCGGCGTCCTGGAGGCGATCCTGATAGTCGGAGTTGAACTCATACCGGTGGCGGTGGCGCTCGTGGATCCGGTCCACGTTTCCATAAAGGTCGGCGGCTTTGGTGCCGGTGAAGAGGATGGATTCGCAGGATCCTAGGCGCATGGTCGCGCCCATGTCCTCGACGCCTTTCTGCTCTTCCTGCAAACAGATGACCGGGTGCTTGGTCGCCTTGTCGAACTCCGTGGAATTCGCATCTTTCAGCCCGCAGACGTTGCGGGCGTATTCGATGGTCGCGATCTGCATGCCCAGGCAGATGCCGAAATACGGGATCTTGTTCTCACGCGCATACTTGGCTGCCAGGATTTTCCCTTCGATGCCGCGGTCGCCGAACCCGCCAGGGACCAGGATGCCGTCGACATCGCCGATGACGGCCTTCGCACCATGGTCCTCGATGGCTTCCGCCTCGACGCGGATGATGTGGACCTTGGTGTCGTGATGGGCACCGGCGTGGATGAGCGATTCGTAAATGGATTTGTAAGCGTCCTGAAGCTCGATGTATTTCCCGGCCACGGCGATGGTGACCTTGTGCTTCGGATGGATCACGC
>JAIFNK010000276.1 GCA_020047775.1 Akkermansia sp.
GCCTGAAAAAACAATTCGATAACGGGAAAGTCATCGCCCTGCGCGGTCTCGATCTGGAAATCCGGCAGGGCGAGTTCGTGGCGATCGTCGGCCAGAGCGGCTGCGGCAAGAGCACGCTGCTCCAGATGCTCGGCTCGCTGGACGCGCCGACCGAGGGACGCCTGAACTACCGCGGCAACTCGATTCCCGACATGGCGGACCATGCGGCTTACCGCTCCCGCGAGATTGGTTTCGTTTTCCAGGCGTTTCATTTGCTGCCGACTTTCACGGTGGTGGAAAACGTCCAGATCCCGATGTTCGAAGGGAAACTCTCGCGCTCCGAGCGCAGGGCGCGGGCCGTCGAACTGTTGGAATCCGTGGGCCTCGGCCATCGGCTGAATCACTACCCATCCGAACTCTCCGGCGGTGAGCGTCAGCGTGTCGCGATCGCCCGCGGCCTCGCTAACAAACCTTCCGTGGTGCTCGCCGACGAACCGACCGGCAACCTCGACAGCGAGAGCGCCGTGCAGATCATCGACCTGTTGCTCGATCTTCATGGCAAGCTGGGCGTGACGCTGGTGCTCGTCACCCACGATCTATCCGTCGCCGGGCGCGCCTCCCGGACGATCCGCATGAAAGACGGCCGCGTCATTTCGGACCAGCTTGCCGCTTCCAAGTAACACGATTTTTTCAATGACCTTCTTCACCATCGTCCTTCGCAGCCTGACCCGGCGCCCTGTCCGCACCTGCCTCACACTGGTCGGGATTTCCATTGGCATCGCCGCGGTGGTGACCTTGGTCGGCATGGCGTGGGGCTATGAAAAAGGCATCGGCAAGCAACTCGACGTGGTCGGCGTGGATGTGGTCGTGAGCAACATGAGCGGCGGCCTGATGCCCAAGATGTTCGACGAATCGCTGGAGGAGAAGGTCGCCAAGCTGCCACGGGTCACGGAAACGACGACGGTCCTGATGCAGATGTTGAGCGTGGAGGACGCGCCTATCATGATGATCTCGGGCCGCAAGTGGGGCGGATTCACCTGGGATAAAATGAAAGTCATCGACGGTCGCCTGCCCAAGGACGGTCACGAAAAGGTGGTCATACTCGGCAAGCTGGCTGCGGAAGTGCTCAAGAAAAAAGTGGGCGACACCGTGCAGATCGAAGCCGATGAACTCGCGGTTGTCGGCATCGTGGATGGCCAGGCGATGGTCGAGAACGGCACGATTTTCCTGTCCCTCGCGGTGATGCAGGAAGTCACCGGAAACCCGGGAAAAATCAATTTTCTGGATATCCGGGTGCCCCCGGGTACTCCGAAATCCGAAATCGACCTGCTGTGCCAGGACGTCAAGGTCATCTTCCCGGAAGGCCGGGCGATGGTCGCCAGCGAAGTGGTCGGCACCAGCCAAGGCTTCCGCGTGGCGCGGGCGATGAGCTGGAGCACGTCGCTGTTAGCCATCATCGTGGGCGTGCTCGGGGTGATGAACACGATGCTGATGACCGTTTTCGAGCGCACCCACGAGATCGGCATCCTGCTGGCGGTCGGCTGGCGGAAGCGGCGCATCGTTTACATGGTGTTGTGCGAGTCCGCGTTGTTAGGCCTGCTCGGCGGACTTGTCGGCGCGACGCTCGGTGCGCTCGGCCTCGTCACCCTGGGGGCCTTGCCGGGCGTCCGTGGGTTTGTGGAACCGGACATCAGCCTCAAGCTGATGCTCATTTCCATCGCCATCGCCGTCGTCGTCGGCGTGATCAGCGGTCTTTATCCCGCATGGCGCAGCTCGCGCCTCTCGCCGAGCCTCGCGCTTCAAAGTTAAATCCAACCCAATCCCGTGAACTCAAAATCCCGATTTCTCCGCCACGTCCTGCTAGGCACCATGCTTCTTGCTTCGAGCGCCCTCGCGCAGGAAGCCGTACCTTCGGCGAAGGATCTCGCCGCGCAGCTGAGCAGCAACATCCAAGACGGCTCCTCGCTCGTGCGGCTCAAGATGGAAGTCCGCCAGCCCGCTGCCGGCGGCAAGATGGTGCTGCAACTCCAGGTGAAATCCTGGCGCGCCAAGGGTTCCACTGACCTGGTCTATCATATTCTCTGGCCCAAGGAGCGCAAAGGCGAGGGCTTCCTGCTGCGCAAATCCGGCGACCGTGCGCCGACCGGCTCGTATTTCACCCTTCCGGATTCGCTGGTCACGCTTGCCGCCTCGAAAATGGACGACGGCATTTTCGGCAGCGATTTGTCATACGACGATCTGGTGGAGAATTTCTTCGCTTGGGGAAACCAAGCCATCGTCGGCGCGGAAACCGTGGACCGGGTGCCGTGCCAGATTCTCGAATCCAAGCCGGGCGGCGGCGATCACTCGGGGTATTCGAAAGTGCGTAGCTGGATCGATACCAAGCGCATGCTCCCGCTGCGGATTGAGAAGTATTCGGCCTCCGGCAAGCTGGCGAAGCGCGTCGACACCACGCGCGTGGCCAAGGACGATACCGGCAGGTCGGTGGCCGCCAGTTTTTCCATCCAGCGTCCGGGACAGGATTCCGTAACGGAAATCGAAGGCTCCAACATCAAGCATGACGTGACCTTCACCGCGGCTGATTTCACCCCGGAGGCGCTCCGCACTCTCAAATAGACCGCCATGGAAAACCTCAAGCCGATGGGGGCTGTCACCGCCCTATATGCCCCGGACCAGCATGATTTGGCCGAGGCCATCATCGCGAGTTTGAGCCGCGCGATTTTCCACGAGAACGAGGCCAAGCCCGCAGGCAAGGGCAAGCTCTTCGTCGGGCGCTTCTCCCACAAACTCGTGCGGTGGACTACCCGCACGGCGAGTTCCCGGGATGAATCCGGCACCCGGATCACTCTTTTCAAAAACCGGCTGATCGAGCGGTCCGGCCATCCCTACGCGCAGGCGTTGCTCACCACTTCCCAGAGCGAAACCGCGGCCCTGGTCGAGGGCGGAGATCCGATGAACGGCCCGTACATGATGCTTTCCCCGGAAATCCGCAAAAACGGCGGCGTCTGGGACCGGATCTTCCTCGATTCGGTCCAGAGCAAGGACGTGCAAATCCGCTTCATCCACGAAACCCTCTCCACCTATCAGGCGGCGAGACGCCTGTTGGAGCGGGGCGAATCGGTGCGCATCAAGGCGGTGGCCGCCGGCACCGGACTCAGCCTGATTCTCGCTTACGACAAGCTCATCCGCGACGGCTTCGACGCCCAATCCATCACCGCCGTCATCGCGGATCGCGACCATTCTAACACAGCGAAATCCAGCCGCCTGCTAAGCAAGCTGGCCAGCACCCGCAACAACCCGCATGTCCCCGGAACCTCCCATGGCATCTTCGCCGTGGCGGAGGATGTTTTCGAGGGGCCGGACCTGTCGGCCGCCATTCACCATGCGCCCTTCGACATCGTGACCGCCATCGGAATCCTCGAGTATTTCCAAGGGATTTCCCACGGCTCGACCGAGCAGCGGCTGATGCTCCACGAACCCGCCGAAGAACTAACCGCCAGCCATCTGGTGGAGCGGCTCGGCGAAATGACGGGCGTCGGCGGCTGCCTCATCGTCAATACTTACCGCGATCACGCGTGCATCCGGATTCTGGAGCATTTGGGCAAACGTTTCGATTTCCGCGACCGCAGTCACCTGAGGGATCTCCTCCTGCCGCTGAATTTCCGCTCACTCCATCTTGCCGGCTCGGGCCATATCTACGATGTTGAAGTTTTCGAAAAATTGGCAGCCGGCGGGTGAAACCGGTTTTACTTCCGGGGCACGGGATGGCACAAGGCATGGCGTCATGCGAGCCGCCCACCCGATTCTGATAGCTTTTACAATCCTCACGGCGGGGTGCGCGCGGTATTCATCGGTTAGTGAGATCCGCCCGGTCTATCGCTCGCCAACGGCCGCCGGGCAATTGATCGACGATTCTCTCAAGCGTCCTTCGCCACAGCCGTTGGTGCAAATGGGCCGCTATCTGGATGCCGCATCCGCGGCGGCGGGCGTATTGGAAAAACAACCGGGAGACCGGCCAGCGCTCGACGACTACAACTTCGCCGTGGCCCGCATTTTCGGAATCATCCACGACGCCGGCCTGCAGCCATGGAAGACGGCACTGCGGTGTCCGGGAGCCGGCAGGATCTGGAATTTCACGATCCCGCGCGACCCGCAGCCGGGACGGGATCCCGCCAATTTCGAGATCCGGCCGGCGGATGTTTTCGAGTTCAAAGGAACCCTCGTGACAGGGCGCACCCTCAAGGAAGGTCTCGGCGCGCCGCTGGTCGTGGTGGGTAAAGACGCCCACCCCGGGAAAATCGAAGCGTTTCAAGTGAGGCACATTTCTTACGGAATGACCGGGGTGCTCCACTTCAAGGGCAGCGACTGCACCGGGATGTTTCTCGATCCGTTAGCCGTCGAGGACATTCCCTTCGCAGGCCACACCCAGCCGCTGGCAGCGGATTTCACCGCACCTTTGGCATTGGCCCTGGCGAGTCGGAATCCACGGCGAAAAGAACTCGACGGCCTCTTCCGGCCCGCGGAATTCGAGGCCAAGGCGCGCCTGGCATTGCTCCAACCCTACGACCCGGGGAAAATCCCGATCCTCTGCATCCACGGTCTCGGAGATTCCCAGGCGACCTGGGCTCCGCTGATCCAGACCCTCCGCAGTGATCCTGTCATCCGGAAGAACTATCAGTTCTGGTTTTTCAGCTATCCGACCGGCTATCCTTATCCATTGGCGGCATCGGTCCTGCGCCGCAGGTTGGACGCACTCAACACCCGCTTCCCGGATCACCGGAAACTCGTCGTCATCGGCCACAGCATGGGTGGCATGATCAGCCGCACCCTCATCACTGACAGCGGCATGAAACTTTGGAACGCCATCTACGACAAGCCGCCTGCGCAAATGCCGTTCTCCGCCGAGACCCGCAAGATCATGAGCGGGTCGCTGATCTTCAAGCCACGCAGCGACATCTCACGTGTCATCTTCGCCTCCGCCTCCCACCGCGGCAGCGATGTCGCTACTGATTTCCTCGGACGTCTTGGCTCCCGCATCATCGGCAGCCCCGCCGGCCTCCTCCCGCACGATCCGGAAGTGCTTGCACTCGCCAAGCCGAACTCCACCGGCGAGAACCTGAAGCGCATGCCTAACAGTATTGATTTCCTCAAGCCGGAAAACCGCTTCGTCAGCACCCTGGCCGGCATCCCCACGGCACCCGGGATTCCCTACCACTCCATCATCGGTGATCGCGGGAAAGGCGGGAATTTAGACCACGAGCCCCCCGTCAGTACGGATGGCATCGTACCTTACTGGAGCAGCCACCTCGACGGAGCGCGGAGCGAGCTCATCATTCCCAGCCACCATTGGACCAACCAGCATCCTCTGGGAATCGCTGAGGTTGAACGCATTCTGCATGAGCATTTGAGAAATCCCCGGGCGATGCGATGATCTGCCATGAAAAGCACGCTCAGGCGGATTTCCCAGGCACGGGCATTGCCCGTAAAACCCGAATTTCAGAGTTGTCATTCAGACGGGCGTGAAGATAGTAAGCGTATCTTGAATAAAACAATTGAAGATTCGATGCCACGAATTGGCACTGCGCGTGCTGGCGACGGGCTGGTGTCACGCACCCCGTCACCCGTCGAAATACTCCAGCACTCCCACCCATCACGATGATTCATCGCACCGAGGAAGGTCAGTCCGCCTTGTTTGAAGAAACTCCAGAGAACGAAGCCCCTCCCCGCAAGAAACGAGGCGGCAGCGAATCCCCCAAACCAACGGATTTAGGCCTCGCCGCGCCGTCTCAACTCGCCAAAAACTACGTGTTGGACACCAATGTCCTTCTGCACGACCCGGCCGCCCTTGAGCGCTTCAAGGAAAACCACC
>JAIFNK010000087.1 GCA_020047775.1 Akkermansia sp.
CACCAACCACCACCTCTCGTACGCCCGCAGCCGCGACCTCATTCATTGGGAATCCGCCTTTGGTGAAAAAACCGATTTGCCGATCCGACTCGATCACGCCGCCCTGGTGGTCGATCCGATCCCGGTCGGCGGTGGCATCATCAACGGCGGGCACTGGCTTGAGTTTGATGCCGAAAACAAGCCTGTCATCGCCTACCACAAATCCGATGCCGACGGCAACATGCAGATTTACGCCGCCCGTCCACTGGACGGGAAATGGCAACACCGCGCTCTAACGAAATGGAAGCATGCCGTCCCCTTCGGTGGCGGCGGAACCATGCCGTTCATCGGAATCGCCATTGTTGGCTTTGAAAAATCGGGCCCCGATGTCTTCACCATCAGTTACAACCACAAGGACTACGGAGCGGGCTCGCTGTCATTCGACGCGCGGACGTTAGGATTGTCAGGTGAATCTGTTCCTGCCCCTCCCGGGATTCCACGCGTGCTCCGGAAAATCGAAAGCGCCTACCCCGGCATGGAAATCCGGCGTGCATACGATTCGGGAACCTGCGGCACGCCCGGTGTGCGCTACCTGCTCCAATGGGAAACCCTCGGCCCCAATCGCGACCGCCCGAGGCAGTCGCCGCTTCCTTCCCCATCCACGCTGCGTCTTCACAAAATCACCGGAGCTGCCCACATGGATCTCCAATCCAATTAGGACATCCGCAGAAACGCCGGCTTTACCGTAAATGGCCCGGACACCTCGCGGTGGCCTCTGAGGCGGCATTCCCGCTCCGGAGACTTCCCCGGAGTTTTGCCGTAAGAACGCCCGCCGGCCGCGCGTTCGTAGCAAGCTGAAATACCATCGCGAGTCATGCCCCCGCACGACTCTCCCTTTCGGAAAGGCAGAGACAATAAACCAAAGCCAAGCACGCCCCAATGAAACTCCTCCGCCTCCTGTTTCTGATTAGCGCTCTCTGGCCGGCCATGGCGGCCGGTGCCAAGCCGAACGTCGTCGTCATCTTCATCGATGACATGGGCTACGGCGATATCGGTCCGTTCGGCGCCACCAAACAGAAGACACCCCGGCTCGATCGCATGGCGGCCGAAGGCATGAAGCTCACCTCGTTCTATGCCGCTCCGGTCTGCTCGGTTTCGCGTGCGCAGTTGCTCACCGGATGTTACGGGGTCAGGATCGACGTCTCGGCCGTCTATGGCCCCGGCAACCCCCACGGCTTGAATCCGTCGGAACACACCATCGCGGAGCGCCTCAGGGAACTCGGCTATGCCACGATGTGCATTGGTAAATGGCACGTCGGCGACCAACCCGCGTTCCTCCCCACCAAGCAGGGCTTCGACGGTTATTTCGGCATTCCCTACTCGAACGACATGCAGCGGAAATCCACCGTGACCGGCGAAAAAGTCACCCCGCTGCTACGGGACGACAAGGTGGTGGAGCTTCTCACCGACGAGCAGCAAAGCCGCATTGTCGAACGCTACACCGAGGAAGCCATTCGGTTCATCACCGGGCACCAGGACCAGCCGTTTTTCCTCTATCTGCCGCACACCGCCATCCACACGCCGATCTATCCAGGCGAGAAATTCCGCGGAAAATCCTCGAACGGCCGGGTCGGCGATTGGATCGAGGAACTCGACTGGTCCACCGGGCGCGTGCTCGACACCCTCCGCGAACTCAAGCTCGCCGGGAACACACTCGTCATCTTCACCAGTGACAACGGCCCATGGCTGGTCAAGGAGGCCGACAGCGGCAGCTCCGGTCCCCTGCGCGGCGGGAAAGGCAGCACTTGGGAAGGTGGCGTGCGCGTCCCGACCATCGCCTGGTGGCCCGGAAAAATCGCGCCTAACACATCCGTGGGTGCCATCGCCGGCACCATCGACCTCCTGCCCACCGCCGTTTCTCTCGCCGGAGGCACCGTGCCGCCGGAACCCGTCATCGACGGACGCGACATCTCGCCGCTCCTTCTCGGCAAGACCACGGATTCCCCGCGCGGCATCCAGTATTACTTCTTGGGGTACAATCTCCAGGCCGTGCGCAAGGGGCCGTGGAAACTTGCGATTGCACCGCAGAACGAAACGATGGGGCGCCCGCCTCTCTCCGACGCCAAGGGCGACGCCCCGAGACTCTACAATCTCGACCAGGAGATCGGCGAGAAAACCAACGTTGCATCCGACCATCCTGAAATCGTCAAGGAACTCACCACCCTGGCGGAGAAAATCAGCGCCGAGATCGGCGGTTCCGATCCATCCGCACGGCGCCGCGCTGGAAAAGCCGAACTCCCATCCCTCCTCTATCCCGCCGAGCAGCGCGAGAGTCCTTCAAAGCCCAAGCCACCCAAGGGTCATGAAAAACCGGAATGAGGAGCAGTCACCCAAATCGCCGCGACGATTTGAAAAAAATCCATCACTCTGACCAATCCGGCCCTTGCGTTGTGCGCACCCTGCCTGACCGCCTCCTTGCATGAAATCGAAAAACCGCATCCCATCCCTCCGGTCCGTGGCCATCCTTCTCGGATGTGTCTCGGCATGTCATTCAGAAACCCTGTCCGTCGATCTCTGCGTGTATGGTGGCACTTCCGGAGCTGTCGTCGCCGCCGTGCAGGCGAAGCGGATGGGGAAATCGGTGGTGGTGGTCTCTCCGGACCGTTTCCTGGGAGGCATGACCAGCGGCGGACTCGGCTTCACGGACATCGGCGACGAGCGCATCCTCGGCGGGCTGAGTCTGGAGTTTTTCAATCGCGTCCACGACCACTATCAGAAAGACGAAGCGTGGAACCTTCAGCCGAAAGACACCTTTTCCAACAAGGCACAAGGAGGCTCCGCCATCAATGAGAAGCGGAAAACCATGTCGCTCTTCGAGCCCAAGGTCGCAGCCGCCGTGTTCGACGGATGGGTGCGGCAGCATGACATTCCCGTGCTTCGTTCCAAGCTGGACCGCGGCGCAAAAGGGATCGTCAAGGACGGCACGTCGATCCGCTCCATCCGCACGCTTGACGGCCACACGGTCGCCGCGAAAATGTTCATTGATGCCAGCTACGAAGGCGACCTTCTCGCGCTCGCAGGGGTGGCGTACACCATCGGTCGCGAGGCGAATTCGAAATATGGTGAAACGGGCAACGGCATCCAGCCCGGCCATCAGAGCAACCAGTTGCCGCGCGGCATCGACCCGTATGTCATTCCCAAGGACCCTGCGAGCGGGCTTCTCCCCGGTGTGAATCCGGATGCCGGTGGCGCGAAGGGCGATGGCGACCACCGCTTACAAGCCTACTGCTACCGCATGTGCCTCACCGACCACCCACCCAACCTCATCCCGATCACCAAGCCCGACGGCTACGACGAAAAGCACTACGAACTCGTCCTGCGGGCCGTCGAAGCCGGTCAGAAGAGCCGGTTTTTCAAGTTCAGCGCGCTGCCGAACCACAAGACGGATTCGAACAACGACTCGGGCGCATCGACAGATTTCATCGGCATGAACTACGAATATCCGGAAGCGGACTACGCGACGCGGGACAAGATCGCGGCGGCCCACAAGCAATGGCAACTCGGTCTGATCTGGACCCTGCAACAGCATCCGCGCGTGCCCGAAAACATCCGCCAGCAACATCTGAAATGGGGACTGCCCAAGGATGAATTCGTGGAAAACGGGAATTGGGCCCATGCCCTCTACATCCGTGAGGCGCGCCGCATGGTGAGTGATTATGTCGTCACCCAGGACGTCATTTCCAACAAGCGTCCGGTCACCCGCCCAGTCGGCATGGGCGCTTACATGATGGATTCCCATCACGTCCAGCGCCACGTCAGCGACCGGGGCGATTTGCAAAACGAGGGCGATGTCCAGGTCCGCATCGGCAGCACGGGACCTTACTCGATCGACTACGGGGCCATCATTCCGAAAAAGGCGGAATGCGGGAACCTTCTCGCCACCTTCGCGGTCTCTGCTTCCCACATCGCCTTCGGCTCCATTCGCATGGAACCTGTGTTCATGGTCCTGTCGCAAAGCGCGGCCACGGCGGCGGTGCTTGCCATCGAGCGCGGCATCCCGGTGCAGGATGTGCCGTATGATGTCCTGCAAAAGCGGCTGGTCGAGGATGGCCAGTGCCTGAGCTTGGCCCGATGAGGGGGGGATTTCCGCCCTGACCGCAGGCGCGAACCGGACACGATTTCCTGACCGCCGCCACCCCGGGGCATGGAGCAGCCCGGGGCCGATCCTGGTGAAAAACGACTTTTCGCTGGCACTTGACCGATCTGTCCGTCCACCCTCCGCCAGCCACCATGGACTTTTTCGCTTTTCCCAAATTTCTATCAAGGACAGGCCGGCGGACGTCCAAGCCCCCGCAAACTGCGACCTCCGCCGACGCCGTGTTGCGGTATCGGCGGTGGCCGGAAGTCTGCCCGCCCGCAAGACCCCGGAGGCTGCCCCGGCAGGCGAGTCGGGTCCCTTTATTTGCTCGATCTGTGGCACGGTACTCGCCGGGGCTGGCGTCCCGTGTCCGGCCTGCACCCAAGCGCTCGCCATCAAAAGTAGCTTGCTGCCCCACTTGTCGATGGGAGCCCCCGTGCAGGTGGGAGCGCCTGTGCAGGTGGGGGGCTCCAATCCCAGGGCGCGGTTCCAGCGGAGTGGTGAATTACGATTCGAGCCGTATCAGCCCGGTCCGGATGATGGGGCATTGGATTTCGAGAAGAAACGCCCGGAGGACGAGCAGGGTTCACCCGTCTCCACGCCGGATGCCAGTCCGGCTTGGTCGCGCTGGCGGATTGCTGCGGTTGGCGGGTTCGTGGTCACCTTGGCCGCGGCATTCATTCTCATAGTCGTCATCATCCGTAAAAAGCGGGCCGGGCTCGAGTCGGCGACCGTGACCACGGTGCAGGCTGCAAGCGAGGGCGCCCTCCGTGCGCTGGCATACACCCAGGCCGGGAATGTCTTCGGCCGTTTTCTCAGCGAACCGGATACCGCCGCCAAAGCCGATTTGGTGATCGGCGGTCAAGCGATGGCCGCTGCCATTCAGCATCGCCTCGACTCCGGTCCAGCCCTGCCCCCGCTCTCCGCGTTCGACATCCTGTCTCCCGGCAGCTTGAGCGAGGAAGACCTCCGCCGGGGCATCTTGTTATTGCTTTATCAAACAACGATTGAATCCGCGCCCTCGCCCGGCATTCCGCGTCTGCCTGCCGGCATGCAACTTGCCCCGAACCCTGCGGGGGTGTTTGCCGCATCCTCTGCCACCGACGGCCCGCGCCCCAGGACTCCCCGGCGGGCCTTGGCCTTTTTCCGGCAGGACTCCCAACGCATACGACTCGACTGGGAGGTTTTCATCCAAACTTGGGACCGCTCGCTGGCCGCCTTCCGCGATGGCAGGCTGGGCGATGGTCCGATGCGCTTTCGCGTCGTTATCGTCCGGGGGGCTCCCACCCCCGAAAGCGCGGGGCCCACCCCGTCCGAGAATTTTTGCCTGCTCGACCCCCTGCACGCCCAGGACATGATCCAAATCAAGGTGGATTCCTCCGCTGCCCCGGCACCGCAGCTCGCCGCGATGCTCGCTCAGAATCCCGATGCGGCTTCCAAGCCCTGGGCCGCCACTCTCGATCTGAAGCGCGACCCGCAAACCGGCCTCATCTACGTCCACCGCTTCGTGTGCCACGAGTTTCTCGGTCTCGGCGGGGTGTCCTCTGCGGCGGAGTGAGCCGCCGCCGCAGGACAGTGCGGGCATTTCCGGATGTATCCGGGCTCGGCGTGAGGGCCCGGCTCGCGTGGAAATACCGGACTGCCACCGGAGCATGAAAGCTCGGTTGGCGGAGGCTTTGCCTGCGTGCGGTTTTAAAAAAATGATTTTTTGATTGGCAGTAGATTAGTT
>JAIFNK010000153.1 GCA_020047775.1 Akkermansia sp.
CGACATCCTGCTTGGCGAGAACGAGCTTGAACCGCAGCCGCTTTGGAGCCAGTTGCGCCACCTTGAGCTGCGCCCGGGCTGGCTCGTCGATTAAATTAACGGCCACATACTGGAGGAAATTTTTCAAACGTTCAGTCACTGCCTGCATGGTGCGGGCAAGATGCGATGGAGATCAGTACTTCGCAAGCCAAGGTTCATCCGGAAACTCCCCGCTTCTTCATCTTGCCAGTTTCCGAAACGCCCGCCATTTTCCCGCGCATGTCACGCAGTCACCGCATCACGATCCTCGCCGGAGACGGCATCGGGCCCGAAGTCATGGCCGAATCCCTCCGCCTCCTTGACGCCGTCGAGGCGAAATTCGGCTTCACCGTCGCCCGCAGCGAGCACCTCGTCGGCGGCGCCGCCATCGATGCCACCGGCCACCCGCTGCCACCGGAAACCGTCACCGCCAGCGAGGCGGCGGACGCCATCCTCTTCGGTTCCGTCGGCGGACCGAAATGGGAAACCCTGCCACCCGACATCCAGCCTGAGCGCGGCGCGCTGCTTCCGCTGCGCAAGCACTTCGGCCTCTTCGCCAACCTCCGCCCCGGCGTCTGCCTGCCCGCCCTCACCCACGCATCCCCCGTCAAACAGGAACTCATCGCCGACGGCTTCGACGTGCTCTGCGTCCGCGAGCTCACCGGCGGCATCTATTTCGGCACGCCGAAAGGCCGCGAGGAACGCAACGGCGAACCCGTCGCGTTCGATACCATGGTCTATCAAAAAAGCGAGATCCAGCGCATCGCCCGTGTAGCCTTCACCGCCGCCATGGGCCGGAAAAAGCAATTGCTCTCCGTGGACAAGGCGAACGTGCTCGCCTCCTCCGTGCTCTGGCGCGAGACCGTCGTGGAGATTTCCAAGGAGTTCCCCGAGGTCCAGCTCTCCCACATGTACGTGGACAACGCCGCCATGCAACTCATCAAGCGCCCCGGCTCGTTCGACGTGTTAGTCATGGAGAACCTGTTCGGCGACATTCTATCCGATGAAATGGCGATGATCTCCGGCTCGCTCGGCATGCTGCCTTCCGCCTCGTTAGGCAAGCAGCGCGAGGACGGCCTCTACTTCGGCCTCTACGAACCGTCCGGCGGGTCAGCCCCGGACATCGCCGGCCAGGGCATCGCCAACCCGATCGCCCAGATTCTATCACTCGCGATGCTGCTGCGTTTCTCCCTCGGGGAAATCGAAGCCGCCGACGCGATCGAAGCCGCCGTCGCCAAGACCATCGCGGACGGCTTCCGCACCGGCGACATCGCCACCAGCCAGCCGGGCGAGACGAAAGTCGGCACCAAGGGCATGGGCGACGCGGTCCTCGCCCGCCTGTGATCCGGGCATTCCTGTCTTCCTCTTCGCACGTAGTCCCTCCTTCAGGAGGTCTTTGAATCCGCGCTTCAAAGACCGGTTAAAACCGGAACTACGAACGAAGATGGATCATAAACCCCTTCGACGCTTCCCGGAGCCATGACGAGGGCCGCTATCAGCCCGGCGAGCATGATTGGCAAAATCACCGTTAACAGGAGGATGCGGTGTTTGAGTTTCATATCAGGAAGGCGTGTTCGTCTCCGCCAGCAGCGGACAAGCATGCGAAATGAATCTGGTCAGGGGCCAGCCGGTTTGGGCTGCGACACTTCTTAAAGCCTGCTAGAGCAGACACTCGCCTGATCTGCCGGGCCCCCCACCAACAGGCGAAGGACCACCGATGTATCCAAGCTCACCTTTCCAGATTTCACGGCTTGCCCAGGTTGAGTTTCTCAGCGACTTCCCGCCCCATAGCGGCAGGCGAGATTGGCAGACCACCCTGCAAGGCTTTAACTCACAGTAAAATACAACACCCTTGTGGACATCCCGCCAAAATTGGAGTATGAACGAAGTTGTTTAATCATAAAACCCCATTGATCTAGCCGTGAAAGCCATCATCTGCTGCGCGTTTCTCACCTTGCCTGCCGCCCACGGAGCGCCCCGGCCTTCTTCCACGAACTCCGCTACCGCGGTGCCGCCCAGGGCGCGCGTGGTGGAAGTCCGTCCCAAGAAGACAAAAATCCGCGTCAGCGTTTTGGGTGATGCCGCGGTCAATAAAACAAAGGCGGTTCAAGCCGCGAAAGCCACCGTGCCCAAAGTTGTCGCCGCCCGCCCCACCCCGTCCAATCGCTGGTACTGGTTCCCCAAATTTCAAAAAACCGGCAAGGAAGACACCACTTGCGGTTTCATGCTGAAACGGTGCTTCTAACCGCCGGGCGGGAGGATATTCACTTCTTCACTTCCACCTTGTAGTCGCCTATCGCCCACTGAATGCCGGCGAGGTAGTGGCGGACAACTTTGGGATGCCAATACATTTCGTGATTGTGGCCGAGCGAGCAGTAGAAGACGCGGCCTTTTTCCCAATGGCGGGCCCACGCGATGCCGAAGTCGCCGTCAGTGCGCTTAATGCCTCTCCGGGTCATGTCGGTCTTCTCCGTGTCCAGGCGCAGGAGCATGTGAACGGCCTTGGAATCGTAAGGCGCCTTGAATTGATAGATCTCTTCGGGAAACTCGACGTTTTCGCCGCCGAACATGGCGACAAGCGGATGTTTTTCCTGACCGGGCTCGACCTTCACACTGACTTTCACGTTGGCCCCCCAAGGATGACCGTCGAAGAAGCCGTTGATCATCTCTCCGTATTCGGCCCATTCGTAGCAGCAATCGGTGGCCGAGTGGATGCCGACAAATCCGTGGCCGGCTTTGATGAAATTCATGAGGTTCGCCTGAAGCCGCACGCCGCGCTCAGTGGCGCTTTTCTTCTCGTCGTCGGTCATGGCAGTGAAAATCTTCCTAGGTGGGGCGAAGACGTCCAGGGTCGTGTTGAGAAAACACACCGCGTCGTATTTCTTGAGACTGTCAGCCTCAAATTCATCGAGTTCCTCGGTGATGACCACCTCGAAGGCACCGGTTTTGCGGCCCATTTCGGCGAGTGCGAGCTTGCCTGTGGGGATCGATGCGTGGCGGAAACCGTTGGTTTTCGAGAAGACCAGGAGCTTGCGGGGTTTCACGGGCTTCGCGTAGGCCTTGTCCGGAAGGGCCTGTGTGATCTTTTCGGCGGAACCGGCGGGTGCCTCTTCCGCCGCTAAATTCTGGCCGATCACGAAGAGCGCGGTGGCGCAGGTCAGGAGACGTGGGATCAATGATTTCATGGCTGTTTCTGGAGGATTCAAGAATACTAACAAAATTTCATCACCGGCCGAGCATTTCCAAAATCATGCTATTCACAGGGATGCCGCCGATGCGGTAGCCGGGATCCTCCGTGAGCAGGTCGAAACTGCGGGAAACGCCGTGGAGCGGTTCAATTCGAGCGACGATTTGCGACCCGCAATGCGCGCCGACGGCCAGCTCGGCCGCAGGAGTGCCGTCGATGCGATGGCGCGGCGAGGCGCTGACATGCGAACCGTTGGCAAAATGAATGGTCAGATAGCGGCTGGTCGCCGGATCTTCCCGGTATTGATGGATCTGGGTGATGCGGACCGGGTCGCCGTGATATCCGGTGATCAGGTCGCCGGATTTGAGATTTTCGATTTTCACCGGGCCGGAAGCGGTATCGATCCGGGTTCCCTGGGGCAGGCAGCCGAACTGGAGTTTTGCCAAACCCAAGCTCAACGCCGTGCCTATCAGGTTGCAGGACGGCAGCAAAAGGGGGCACAAAACCCATGGGAGGGCGAGCAGCAACAAACGTGCACTGAAGAATCGATGGCCACCGCGGCGCTTCCTGAGAGTGATGGAACTGGAGATAGGATTCATGAAATCGATGGCTGCCCGGGCTAGTCGGAAATCCACTGTCGCTGATGGCCGCGATGCGGGTCGGCTGTCGGGATGACTGAGTTTGACAGCGGAAGAGTGTCTGGTTTTCCTGCGGCGTCAAGATTGGGCCCTCGCGAAATCAGGGGGGGCCTCGGATCCGCCGATCCGCCGGCTCCCTTGCTTTCGTGCTTGGCAGTCCATGGATCAATCGAAACGATGAACTCCATGGCGGGTGTGATGAAAGAATTCGAAGGACTCCGGGTGAAGGTGGACGATGTCATCTACATGCCGAGCCTGCAGGCTCCGCAGGAGAAGCCGCACCCGTTCGTCTATTTCATCTCGATCCACAACGACTCGCCGGTGCCGGTAACCATCCGCGGTCGGAAGTGGGTCGTGCACGAGGATGAGGGGGAAACCTCGGTGGTGGAAGGCGACGGTGTGGTCGGACAGACGCCCGTCATCGAGCCGGGCGGGCATTTTTCCTACAACAGCTATCACGTCGTGGCGCGCGGGGCGAGGGTCTCGGGAGCGTTCTTCGGCGAAACTGCCACGGGAGACTGGGTGTTTTCGCGTATTCCGGAGTTCCGTCTGGAAGTGCCGGACTGGGCGTGAGGAAGGTCGAACATCGAAAAGGGAGAAAATGAATGAAAGCCGGGATGAATTCCGCGGTCAGTCTTTCGGCGTTCGATGTTTAACGTTCGATGTTCGATGTTCCTACAAGCACCGCATCCATCATCACGTCGTGAGGTTCGGGGAAGGTGTCGGGGACGATTTGAAATGGAAAACAGACGCCGACTTTGAGCGCATCCGGGCGGGCTTGGGCGAGCAGACGGTCGTAAAACCCGCGGCCACGACCCAGGCGGCCGCCGTTCGGGTCGAAGGCGAGGCCCGGACAGATGAAGGCATCGATGTCCTGGAGTGGCACCTCGGGGGAGCCGGCGGCAGGCTCAAGGATGCAGTAGGCACCGGGGTGGAGTTGATCGCCCGAATGGAAAGTGAGGTGGTGGCCGATGACTTTTGGATAGAGCCAGTTCAGATGGGGATGGCGATGGCGGACGGAGGTGAGGTCCACCTCGCCGGGCAATGCGGAGTAAATGGCGACGGTGCGCAGGGCGGGCCGGGCCAGCAACCATTTTTCCAGCACGGCGCAGGCAGGCCCGGAATCGGCTGTGTATTCGCGAAGCACCTGCCGCATGGTTTTGCGGAGATCGGATTTTGCTGGAGATGATTGGGGAATTGCCACTTGCCAAGAATCGGACTTCTTCCATCCTTACGCGTGATGATAGTTTTTTGGCAAGTCCCGGCAATCTTTTGCACCATGGTGGCGCTCCTCCGGGCGGAGCCGCCCGGTCCGGTGTTCATGTGGGAAGCCCCAAAAGTCGTGACCAGCGTCTTCTCCCCGGATCTCGGGATGTTGGATTCCGAACGGGATGAATATGCGACCAATCTGGCGGTTTATGCGTCGAACTCGGTCGTCTCGACGAAAGCTACCGGTGAGTCACTCAAGGCGGCACGCCGGATTCTGGCTCTGGCATTGCAGCTTTCCCCGCGCAACAAGCGCGCGGTGGTGGTGAATTTCCAGCTTTCGAAAGGGGTCCTCCCCGTGCTTATCGAGAGCAACTACAGTCCGCAGGTGCTCGCAAGGCTGCTGCTGACCCGCGGACAACTGCTGGACAAACAAGGCGGCGAAAACAAGCGGTTGGCCAGGTATTTCATCGCACTGGCCGCCGAAATAGACCCGAAAAACGAGGACGCCGTTTATGCCAGCGAGCTCCAGCGCCTCGATCAGGGGGCGCTGGACTGGTCGCTTGTGACCGATGCTGAAACGAAGAAACCCTGACATTCACGCCAAGATGCCTGCCGAAATTGAACGCAAATTCCTCCTCGCCGACGATTCGTGGCGAGACGGCAGTCCGGGCGTGAAAATCGCCCAGGGCTATCTCTCGCAGGACCCGGACCGCACGGTGCGGGTGCGCATCGCGGGTGAAACCGCCTGGCTCACCATCAAAGGCCGTAGCGAGGGAATCACGCGGGCG
>JAIFNK010000219.1 GCA_020047775.1 Akkermansia sp.
TATCGTGGAACTCAGATGCACCAAGGTAGGCACCGAGTGCCATGAGTTTGGTGCCGCCGGTCATATTGACGATCCCGCCAGGGAAAACGGAGAGAAGCTGCTTGTAGGCATGGCGGACTTCCTCGGTGCCAGGGAACGGGCTTTTGAGTTGGCTGATCTGGAACTCGGCGGTGGACCCGCCGAGACGGGCGGCGGCTTCCAGATGTGAGGCGGATTTCCTCATGGCATCGTCGTTGCTGCAAATTTGGATGACGCGCTGTGGTTGGATGGCGAGCAGAGGCAGGAGGTTCTGCATGGTCTGTCCGCTAACGAGGTGGATGAGGGTGAGATTGTTTGGCATCGGAAAAGGATCAGGTGAGTGGAGGGGTGATGAGATAAGGGATAGGATGGTCAAGGTCGATCCACGCCGCCGTCGAGTTCGGCGGGCCAGGGGGAGAGGTCGTCGGGGGTGTTGAAATTGGCGTGATACCACTCGAGTTCCTTCATGCGTTCCTCGTAGGGCAGGCGTGCCCAGCGGGCTTTGTCCTCGCCGAGGTCGCGGGCGAGGATTTCGTAGTAAATCTCGGGATACTCCGGTGAGAAATGTGGCGCGGGTGGATTCATGGCAGGATGGATTCGAGGGGCATCGCCACCTTTGCGATTTCCTGTGGAGTGGCTGCGGTCAAAGCGACGGTCCGCGCGATTCCCTTTTGATAAATGGCCTTGCGAGTCGGTTCAGGTGCAATCGGGGCGGGCGGGAGACGAAAGCGTGCGACGGCTTCGCGAAGGTGCTGGTGCTGGATTTCAAAAGGTTCCGCCGTGGGCCATTCACCCACTGCGTCGCGCTGCCAACGACGATAGAAATCCTTCCACTCCTGTTGGTAGATCCGGTATCGCTCGCGATTGATGCATTCCCAGATGCTCTGCTCGATCAAGAGCAGTCGCTCCAAGGACGGCTCCTTCATGCTGGCAAGCTGGTCGAGCAAGGGCCGCACTTTCCGGAGTGGGGCGCGGGTGGCTTCGTCCAACCGGCTCCAATTCTGTTGGAGAATCACAAGCTCTCTGAGGTGCAGCAGTCCCACATGGTCTCCCGCGATGCATGACTGGATGGCCAGACCGTTGACGAAGGGCCAATCCTTAGCCCTGTCTGTTTTCTTCATCTGCGCGACGACATTGCGGCTGGCGATCCCACCACTCTCCGGCAGCCATTCGTCGCCGTGCAAGCGCGGGGGCTTGCCGAAAAAATCGAGGTGATGTTCCGGGGAGCCGGGTTCATCATGGATGGCGATGTGGGTGGTCCAGCCACCGCGATGGTATGCTTCGAGAAAGGGTGCGCCGAACAGCGGGCGGTAGGAAACGCGCCAGTTCCGACCGGTGAGTCCACGCTCGCATTCGCATAACATGGCGACGAGTTTTTCCAAATCTTCCGGGTGGATGATCCAGTCGGTGTCCTTGGTGTTCTGCTGGATGCCGTATTCCACACAGGCCATGCCGGAGGTGAGCACATGGCGGATGCCGTGCTCGCGCATGAGGGACTGGAAGGCGCGGTAGAACTGGATGGGTGACATGGGAAGAGATTGGGGATTGGAGATCAAATTGAAGGTGGATACCACGCTTGCTGGCGCAGACCGCCGTATTTGGGTTCTTGGGTGAGGGCGACAAAGCGGGTGACCAGGTCCGGACGCCCGGAGTTTTGCCATTCCTGCACTTGGGCTTTGTATTTTGTGATCGAGGAAAATTCGAAGGGCGGGGCGAGGAGGGCGGCGACGGGATCGTCGGATTCCGGCTCCGTCGGCGGGTGGTCTTCCGGATAGTGGGGGCGGCTGATCTCGCTGAGGAGATGCTTCGGGCCGACGAGCAGGAGGTGGAACTTGCCGTCTTTGCGCCACGGCCTGAGCAAGATCGGACTGGCAAGGCGGGAGGTCCCTTTCTCGGCGATGCTGCCGAAGTAGTCGGATTTTCGTTTGCCGGAATCTTTAAGCGATGTTCTGGCGTCGCGCAGCCAGTTGCCGGCCTCGGTGGCAAATGAGGCGAAGGTGTCCCGGGGCTTGAAGTTTTCGGGAAAGGCGCAGGCGGTTTCCGGGGGAAGCAAGCTGGCGGGGTCCGGCAGTGAGGTTGGCTTGCCATTGATTTCCCGGATCGTGAGGGCGCCAAAGCCGCGGCGGGAGCGATTCCCGAGAGTGCCCAGCCAGGCAAAAGCGGTGGCGGTGGAAAGCAATTGGTCCCAGTCGGCAGGCGACAGGCGGCGATTGATCAGAATGAGGCTGAAGGTTGCCCCCTCAGGCAATGCGGCCCGGTAGTTGGCACCGTTGTCCATTTCCTGGGCGTAGAGGAAATAAGAACGATCCAACCCGATGGATTTGGGTGTGGTGGCGGCTTTCACCTGCTCCGGCGGATCGAGGACCCGGACAGAAAAGCCAGCGGCGGTGCGTGAATCACCCGCGACGGAACCGAAGATGCGGGCTTCGGACGCCTGTTTTCCGAGCAACCGGTGCCACGAGCGGAGTTGGCCGAGGATGGAAGGGGCGCGGAGTTCCGCCAGGGGACCATTCTGGTCTTCCCGCTTCGGGACCGCGCCGCCGATGAAGGCAGGGGAGAGAAACGCGAGTTTGAAGGAGCTGTGTTGCATGGCGGGATCAGGTGCGGGGCCGGATTTTTTCCAGTAGGATTTTGCCGGCGGGATCGGTTTTGAAGGGGTTCCAGAACGGGTCTTTGAAGTCCGCCAGTTTGCCCGGGGCGATGGATTCCAAAATCTCTGTCAGCGCTGGCGTATCGAAGTCGGCGGCGAGTTTGGCAAAGCCGCGGGCGTTCATGCCGTTGATGGGTTTCTCACCCCAGTTCCTGAGGAATGACTCCACGGGCGAAAGTCGGGGTGCGAAGCGGTCGAGGAATTCCGGTTTGCCATCGGCGATGACTTGGAACCAACCGTAGCCGGCGTGGGTCTTGGCACCGAGGCCGAGGAGTTCGAGGCCGTGGGCGAGCCAGAGCCTGGCGAGGGCGAGCGGGGTGGTGTTAGGGAAGGCTCGTGGGCAAGATGCCCACGCTCCTTGACGGAGGGGGATGAGGGGGAACGTGAAGTGGTCACCGTCTTTCTGGGGGGCGATGGCGGGGAAGAAGACGGGGACGGGGTCTTCGGTGTCGGGGGCGTTTTCAAAACCGGGTTTACCTTCGTGGTAGGCGGTGTGGTGCGGGGTGAGCACGTCGAGTTCCAGGCCGGGGTCGCGGTTGGGGGTGGCTGGGAGGAAGGCGACGGTGCCGGCGAAGGTGTCGTGCGGCGGGAGGAGGTCGCGGGCGGCGGCGAGGAGGGTTTTGTCGCGGTGGCAGGCCCAGAAGAGATCGGACTGATTGGCTGGATCTGACCGATCAGACCAATCTTGTTTGACCCAGCCGAAGACCCAGGCGACGGCCGCGAGCATTTCCGCGGGAGTCTGGAAGGATGCCCGGCAGGGTAGGGTGAGATCATCGGCGGAGGACACGTTGGCTGAGGCGAGCGCTCCGTGCCAGTCGTGGAGGGTTTGGAGGGCCATGCGGCGGGCGAGGCCTTTGACGGCGGAGCCGGGGATAAGGGGGTAACCGTAGCGGTCGAAGAGCAGGTTGGCGTTTTCCATGACGCCACCGGCGAGGTTGACCATCAGGCGGGCTTGGAGTTGGGCGTGGAGGATGGTGGCTGCTTGGGGGAGCCAACCGAGCGTGGGGTGTTGTTTTTCCGCAGGCTTGCCGATGAGAGCGTTGAACCACTGCTTGCGATCGCCTTCCTTGGCTTGGGGATCGGCGAAGCGGTCAGCGAAGAGAGAGCGGGATTCGCAGTGTTCCGCACGGTCTCCGATGGCGGCTTTCGTGGCATTGAGTAGAGAAATGGCCATGCGAATCAGGGGGTGAAGGGATTGATGATCTGAATGCCACAGCTCTCAAAGTCGGCAGTGTTGCGGGTGGCGAGCGGGAGCTTGTGGAGGAGGGCGGTGGCTCCGATGAGCATGTCGGAGGGATGGCGGGTAATGCCTTTGGCTGCAAAGGTGCCGCGCAGTGTGCCGGCGCTGCGGGCGATGGCAGACGTGACGGGAAGAATCTGGCATTGGCGTTCGAGGAATTCGTCCAACCACTGGCGCTTCAGCGGCAGGTTTTTTTGGGTAAGGCCGAAGACGAGTTCTTCGAGGGTGATGACACTGACGAGGAATCCGGCTTGGCGGTCCGCCCACGCGACAACCGCCGGATCGGGCTGGCGGCGCATGAGTTCGCTGACGATGTTGGTGTCGATGAGCGGAATCATGGCTCAGTCTTCAGAGGGGAAGGGTGTGGTGGCGGAAGGCCGGCGGGCGGTCCGGGCCGGTGGTTCGAGATCGGCGTCTTCCGCGAGGAGAAGCGGGTGGATGCGTTGTAAGGTTTCCGCGACTGTTTCGCGGCGGTGAATATCTCCGGAGCCGGGCGGCTGAATGATGGCAAGCGTTTCACCGCGGAGGGTGAGCGCGAGCGGCTCGCCAGTGTCGCGAATCTCCTTGAGGAGGCCGAGGCAACGGGCTTTGAACTTGGATACTTGAAGTGTTTTCACAAGGGTAACTCTATGTGGTCAAATGAAGTGGTCAAGTTGGTGTTTCATCCTTGGTGGCGAAGCGTTTGAGAAACGCGAGGAAGGCGAGGGCCTCGGTGGTGGCGCGCTGGAGATCGAGGGCGGTGGCGGCGGCTGAGCCGAGTGCGGCGGTCATTTTCGCGGCGTCGTTCTTTCCTGCGAGCAGGGTGATGCCGAGATCCGGGTGGGCGAGGTGGGCGGCGGTGGCGTTCATGGCGGCGCCCATTTCCGTGCGTTTGGGTTTGCCGTCTTTCCCTTCCGTGGCGAAGGCGGTGGCGGCGAGGAGACCGTTCTGGAGGATCATGGCGGGAAGCTTGGAAACCGCCTGCCGGGAAGTGGAAGCGGCGGCGGAGAGTGCGGCGGCGGCGCGGATTTGATCGAGGTTTTGCATGGCGGATGTTAGGGGTGGGCATGGCGGTTGGAAACCGCCGCTACGGTGACGCTGGTGAAGCCGAGGCCGGTGGAGGCGTCGCCGCCGAATTGGAAGACTTTCTCCGTGGTGACTTTGGCGGCGAATTCGTCGAGGGCGCGATCTGCGGTTTTGCTTTGGAGTTCGCCGTTGGGGACACGGCTGTTGGTGGCGCTCAGGACGGAGTAGAAGAGCGTGTCGGCGGGGACGTTTTCCTGATTGAATAGTCCGCCATCTTCGGCGGTGCCGGTTTCATCGGAAATGCGGACGTGTTGGGCGATCTCGCAGGCGGTGGTGGCGAAGTGGGACAGGGTGCCGTTGGAGACGATGACGAGGCGGTCGGCGATGGATTGGAAGAGATCGTCCGGGATGAGTTTTGAGATTTCGGCAGCGAGATCCGCGGGGTAGGTGCCGGTGTGGGTGAAGCAGTATTCTTCGAGGACGATTTGGTTGCCGATGGCGAGGGGGCCGTCGGTTTTGAAAATGGCGTGGTCGTCTTTGACTTCATCCGGGATAGCTGAGGAAAGAACGCCGTCACGTTTGGCGCGCTGGAGGAGGAGCGGGCAGGTGATCCAGGCGAAGGAGCCTCTGGCGGAGCGGAGCGGGAAGGCGAGGAGGCGGGCTTCCGAAAAGATGAGGGAGCCGGCGAAGGCGGGCTTGTCGTTGTCGGAACCGAAGAGCCAGGCGGATTCGGAAAACTTGCCGCCTTTACTGACGCGGACATTTTTGATTTTGCCGTCTTTGTCGGGAGTTTCCTCGACCAGCGTCCCATTCCAATGATCGGCGAAACTGCCTTTGAGGGAGGTGGCGGGGATGATGGGGAACCCCGTATGCCGCTCGCGCTGGATCGGCTGGTCGATGGCACCGACGGAGGCTC
>JAIFNK010000064.1 GCA_020047775.1 Akkermansia sp.
CGCCAAACGCGCGTCGATGCCGTCGTGGAAATCGCTTTCGCCGATCCCCGTGAATTTCAAGACCAGCGCGTCATGGATGTTCTCAATGCCCGCCAGCGCCTTCAACCGCGGCACCACCTCGGCGTGATACATCGGATAGAGTTCCCGCGGCGGTCCGGGCAGCAGGAACACCGCGCAATTCGTCCGACCGTTGAGCCGTGGAGGCACATAGATTCCAGGAGCGGTTCCATTTGGATTCGGCAGGATGTCTGCACCCACCGGGCACAGCGCCTGTTTGAGATTAGCATCCACCATCGCCCTACCCCGCAGCGCGAAAAACCCTTCGAGCGATCGCAACGCCGCCTCGTCGGTGATCAATTCCAGACCCAGAACATCGGCAGTGATCTCGCGGGTGAGGTCGTCGCTGGTGGGTCCGAGGCCTCCGGTCACGATCACGGCGTCTGCCCGGACAATCGCCTCTGCCAGAGAATCGCGGATTGCATCACCGTCCGGCACGGTGGTTTGACGGGAAATCCGCAGGCCAAGTTTGAACAACTCCCGGCCGAACCAGGCTCCGTGCGTGTTAAGCGTGTTTCCTAGCAGGAGTTCGGTGCCGGTGTTGATAACTTCAATTCTCACGGCGTGATTTTGCGACATCCCACCACAGACTCAAGGGCTGATATTCACCGGGAAATCCGGCTCGCCGCCAGCCACAGCAGCGCGGGCAGCGCCAAGCTCAAGCCGAACGCCCAGCCAGGCGCTTCATGGCCCGTCTGGCCGATCGCCGCAAACAGAAATCCCATCGGCACACTGCCACAGGCGAGCGACACCACGAAGCGCTTGAACGGCATCCGCACCAGACCCGCCGTGCAGGAAATCACCTCGGGTAAAATCGGCAACGCCCTCGACAAGGCCACCACCCAGCCGCCGCCTTTGCCGAATAGCAACCGACCGCTTTCATAATCCCGATCTCCCAGCCAGCGGCGGGCGAACCTCTCGCCGAACAGCCGACCCAGTCCGTATCCTGACCCTCCTGCGGCGACCAACCCCGCCGAGGCGACCGCCCCGCCTAACAACGCACCGTAAACATAGCCCAGCGCGGAGATCACGATGGTCCCCGGCACTGGCAACAGCAAATCCCCGACCAGCAGGAGAAACCCTGCCGCCCATGCCCAGTGACCCGCGCCTTCCAGCCATTTCACGCTGCCGTCAAAGGTGAACCGCTCGTCCCATCGCCCGCCCCACAGCATCCACCCTCCCAGGACAAGAGCCGCCAGCGCCACAAACCACAATGCCAATCGCATGCCCCGAGAATGGCCGAATCACCCGCCACGCCAAGAAAAAGCACCGTCCCGGCAACCGGGGCGGTGCTTGTCAATTCCAGCGGTCTGAAAAACTTATTTGGCCTCCCCGTCCTGCTTTTTACCGGCCTCGAGCCGCGCCTTGAAGTCCTCGATTCCAGCAGCCATCCTGCTGTCGGGGGCGAAAGCCTTCGCCTCGTCCGCGGCCTTGATGGCTTCGTCGAATTTCTTCTGTTGGGCGAAGATCATCACCCGGGTCATCATCATCTGCTGGGTTTCCTCGGTGACGAATCCGCCCTCCTTTTATCATTGGGGTAATCCAACTCGACCAAGACGAACTTGTCCTTCACCCCCGCCTTGAACGGCTCGTGACTGAAGACTTCCTTGTTGAGCTTGATGCACCAGCCGCACCAGTCGGAGCCGGTGAAATCGATTAGCAAATCCTTCTTGGATTCCGCAGCTTCCTTTTTGGCCGCGGCAAAATCCGCAGTCCAGCCTTCACCACCGGCCAATGCAAATCCCGCGCAATGCAACGCCACCACTGCGGCGCAGGTCCTTATGATTGGTTTCATGTTCATGAAACCCCAGCATGCTCCGAAAAATCCCGCGGTCGAGGGAAAATCCGTGGAAAAACCGGCCGGATCACGCGTATCCCAGCCACGGACCTAACCATTTCTCCGCATCCTGCAAGCTCATTCCCTTGCGCCGCGCATAGTCCTCGATCTGATCCTTCTGGAGTTCCGAAATCGCGAAGTAATGGCTTTCCGGATGTGAGAAATACAATCCGCAGACCGCGGCCCCGGGATGCATCGCACAGCTTTCCGTCAGCGTCACGCCGGTTTCAGCCGAGGCCCCTAGCAATTCAAACAACGGCGGCTTCTCGGTGTGGTCCGGCTGCGCGGGATAACCCGGTGCCGGACGAATGCCCTGATAGTTCTCATGAATCAACTGGTCGTGCGTGAGCTCGTCCTCGGTTTCATAACCCCACTCGATGCGCGCCTTGTGATGGAGAAACTCCGCGAAAGCCTCGGCGAAGCGGTCGGCGATCGCCTTCACCATGATCGCACCGTAAGGATCAATCTGCTTGTCCAACTCGTCCGCGAACTCATGCGCGCCGTGGATGCCGACCACGAATCCACCGACGTAGTCGGCCGTGGCGGCGGTTTCCAACCGCCATGCTCCCTCCCCCACAAACTCCCAATCCACCAACCCAGCCGCTTTCGGATTCCCCAAAATATAACTTCGCTGGCTCCAATAATCATCCGCATCCCGGACGATGTGATCATAAGACTCCTTTTGCCAGAAAGCACCGCTTCTACCCAGCAGCTTGTTCGCCTCGCTCGCGCTATGGAGTTTGATCGAATGAAGGATTCCGGCCAAATCATGTCCCGCCTTGGGCGAAATGATGAAATGCACGTGATTCGGCATCACGCACCATGCTCCGAGATCGTATCGATCTCCCGCGAAGTGCAGGATGCTGTCAGCTACGATTTTCGCGATGCGGGCGTCCTTCATCCATGCCTCACCCTGGCCTTCGTCGAGCGCGGACTCGATCCGGTTTCGATAGAGCAAGCCGAGTTCACTACTGATCGAATCGATTCGCGCCTGATCACCGGCCATCTTTGCTTCCGCAAGTTGTTGGGTGAGTGACTCCTTTTCGCGCCTGTAGCTTTGGAGCACGGAGGCGGGAAACGAATCTTCAAGGCGGAAGGTTACGGCGTAGGTGGATCCTTCGCGATACCAGTGAGGGAGGTCTCCCCAAGTTTGCTTTTCCGTGCGGGTATCGCTTTTCGCGTAAGTGGGTGTGAAGGATGATGGGGCTTGGCGGTTGGAAACCGCCGCCACGGGCGCGACCCAGTCGGCTAGCGCGACATTCGGTTTCCCGGAGTCTTTCTTGAGCTGCTGGCGGAGGCTGTGGAAACGCATGCGCTCGGTCGTCCGGGTTTCGTCGGTCCAGACGATGATGTCGTCGCCCTCGGCATTCGCGGGGAAAAACCCGTAGATGCCTTCCGCGCGGAACCGGTCTTCGGCGATGATGCGGTCCACCCAAGTCATGGCATCCTGATAGAGCTTGCCGGCTTCCACCGCGCCCTCGGCATTTTTCGTTTTGAGAATCTTGTTTTCCCGGTCCCACACGCCGCGGAGTTCCCACGCGTGGAAGAACGGCGTCCAGTCGATGAACTTCGCGAACTCGCGCAGCGACGGACTCTTGATCGTCCGCGTGCCGGTGAACGACGGCACCGGCGGCGTGTAGTTAGACCAATCGAATTTCGGGCCGGCGGCGCGGGCCTCGGCGAGAGTGAGGGTTTCCTTTTTCGGTCCGCCGAGGAAGTTGTCTCGGAGTTTTTGCTGCTTCTCGCGGTTCTCCAGCGCGAACGCGTCGCGCTGGTCTTTCGAGAGCAATGACGTGGTAACCGGCACTGAGCGCGAGGCATCCAGCACATGGACCACCGGCCCGGAATAATGCTGCGCAATCTTGATCGCCGTGTGCGCCGCGGAAGTCGTCGCGCCGCCGATGAGCAGCGGGACTTTGAAACCGAGTCGTTCCATCTCCTTGGCGACATGCACCATTTCATCGAGCGAAGGCGTGATTAGGCCGGATAGACCGATGACATCCGCCTCAAGTTCCTTGGCTTTTGCTAGAATCTTGTCGCATGAAACCATCACGCCCATGTCGGTGACTTCGAAGCCATTGCAGGAAAGCACCACGCCGACGATATTCTTGCCGATGTCGTGCACGTCGCCCTTGACCGTGGCGATGAGGAAGCGGCCCGCCGAGCGGCCGCGTTCGGCGAGTTTGAGGGCTTCCGCGTCGGTGAGCGCCGGGTTCTCCAGCTTGATCGCGGCGATGTCGCCCGCGAGGTATTCCGCTTTGTCGGCTTCCATGAATGGAAACAACCACGCGACCGCCTTTTTCATCACCCGCGCGGATTTCACCACTTGCGGCAGGAACATTTTTCCGGCACCGAACAGGTCGCCGACCACGCCCATGCCATCCATCAGCGGGCCTTCGATCACCTTGAGCGGACGCACGTATTTCAAACGCGCCTCCTCGGTATCTTCGTCGATGTATTTATCGATGCCGCGAAGTAACGCGTGTTCGAGGCGCTTTTCCACTGGATCGTCGCGCCATGACAGATCTTCTTCGATCTTCTTACCGCCGACGTTTTTATAACTTTCGGCAAGTTCGAGCAGCCGCTCGGTCGAATCCGGGCGACGGTTCAGCAGCACATCCTCGACGCATTCCAGCAAATCTTTCGGAATCTCGTCGTAAACTTCGAGCATGCCGGCGTTGACGATGCCCATATCCATCCCCGCCAGTCCGGCGTGATAGAGAAAGGCGGAGTGCATCGCCTCGCGGACCTTGTTATTGCCACGGAAGGAGAAGGAAATGTTGGAAACACCGCCGGAGACCTTTGCTCCGGGCAGGTTCTCCTTGATCCAGCGGGTCGCGTTGATGAAGTCGAGCGCGTAGTTGTTATGCTCCTCGATGCCGGTGGCGACAGTCAGGATGTTAGGATCGAAAATGATGTCGTCCTGATTGAAGCCGACCTCATCGACAAGAATCCTATAGGCGCGCTCGCAAATGCGGATTTTTTCCTCATAGGATGCCGCCTGGCCGTTTTCATCGAAGGCCATGACGACCACCGCCGCGCCGTAGCGCATGATGTGGCGCGCCTGTTTCTTGAAATTCTCCTCGCCCTCCTTGAGCGAGATCGAGTTCACGATTCCCTTCCCTTGAAGGTGTTTCAGGCCTTCTTCGAGGATTTCCCACTTCGAGGAATCGACCATGATCGGCACTTTCGCGACGTCCGGCTCGCCTTGGAGCAGTAGCAGGAAGCGGCTCATCATCGCCTTGCCGTCGATGAGGCCGTCGTCGAAACAAATGTCGATGACGTTGGCGCCGTTGGCCACTTGCTGGCGGGCCACCTCGACGGCGGCTTCGAGGTCACCGGCGCGGACGAGCTTCGCGAATTGCGGGGAGCCCGCGACATTCGCGCGCTCGCCGATCATGAGGAAGCGCTTGTCGGCGGTGTGGTTGTAGGCCTCAGTGCCGGATAGACGGAGGGCGTGGGGAATGGTTTTCATTTGGATGAAGCGAAACGCGGAGAACGCAGAGGAAGAGGAGGAAGACGCGGAGGTTTATTGGGGAAAATTGATGACGTGGCGTTTGATGCCGTCGCGGAGAAGGATCACGTTGAAGTTGATGAGCAGGCCCAGACACTTGTTGGCCAAACGCATGTAGGTGTGAAGCTGCGCTTCGTGGATTGGAACGATTGCCGAGACGGTTTTGATTTCAACAACTACGCTTTCATCGACCAGAAGATCGATTCGATAAGCCTCTTCGTCCAAATGCTCTCCTTTGTAGAAAACCTCGGTCGGAACCTGACGCCGTGAAGAAATGCCTCGCAAGAGAAGCTCCCGTTGCAAAGCCGCCTCGTAAACGCGCTCCAACAAGCCCGGTCCGAACTCACGATGAACCTCCATCGCCGCATCAATAATGACGCCCGA
>JAIFNK010000112.1 GCA_020047775.1 Akkermansia sp.
CGGATGGAACCGGCGGCGGTGGAGGGTCGGGCAATTTCGGATCTTCGACCAAGTGCACGGTCGCCGTGATCGTGCCTGCGACCGGCGGCAGGCCTAACATCGGCGGAGATTCCACCACATCCATTTCTCGCACCACGGTGCTCTTCAGCTTGAAATCCGGCAATACCGGGGGCAGGACAGGTGGTGATGGCTTGCCGTCGGAGATTTCACCGGGGATTTCAGCTCGGAGCAGTGCCTTTTGAGCTAACAGGAAATTCCCGCAGAGACAAACACTGAGAACCGCTTGAATCGTAATTCCTGCAAATAGCTTCATTCCCATGTCGTTGATAGTTTGATTTGAAAGACTGTTTGTCTTCTAGCCACCGCAAGAAAACAGGTCAATGAAATACTACGATCTCAAATCCAACTCACTCCGGTGGGCTTTTCCGGTGTTTCCAAGTGTCTTTTTTCTTGAAACGCGATCCCATGGGATCGCACGCCTATCCCACAAGCTTTCAACGGCTGTTATACTCAGCTATCAATCATCCACTGCGGGCGGAAATATCGGGTTTCAAACCCTCAATGCGTTAACGGCAGGAACGCGCCATGCCTCGGCACGCCGTTGAAGGCGCGGTCGAGACCGAGCCGCTGCCACATGCCGGCCACCGCGCGGCCGAGGATTTCCACGTCGCCGCGTGCGTCGTGGCGGCGGATGCCCTGCTGGTCGATCCGCAGGCGGGAAATCAAGTGGTCCAGCGAATGGCCGGTGCCGCGGGTTTTGCCGAAGAGCATCTTCGACATGTGGATGGAGTCGATGCTGTGGACCTCGCGCATCGGCAGGCCGTGGCGGCGGCAGGTGGCTGCCAGGAACTTGCTGTCGAAGCGCAGGCCGTTGTGGGCGATGAGGGTGGAATCCCCCGACCACGCGGCGAACTCGCAGAGCACTTCCTCCGGCCGGTTCGCGTTAGCCACGTGGCGGTTTCCCACGCCGGTGTAGCTCTCGATGAACGAGGAGATCGGCCGCCGTGGCTTCGCGAAGCTGGCGAAGGTTTCCTCCGGGCACAAACAACCCGCGGTGAAGCGCATCGCCGCGATCTGGATGAACTCGTCCTGCTCCGGGTCCAGTCCGGTCGTCTCCAAGTCATAGACCACGAAGGTCTCCCCGGCGTGCTGGCGGTCCGTCCAATAGAACGAATGCCGGCACTCGGGGCAATCCACGCGCGTTCCCATCGCGGACTTGGGTCCGGTCAGGCTGTTTTTGCACTCGGGGCAGAAGGTCTTCATCAGCCCATCGCCTTTTCCATCAGCGTGTTCATCCGGGAAACGGTGTCACGGGCGTCTTCCAACAGGCCGGCGGCGATCAGCGAGTTGTCGAGTAACTGCAGCGCCACCAGCTTCGCCAGCTCGGGGTTGGAATCCTTGGCCTCGGACAGCTTCTTGACGAGCGGATGGCGCGGGTTGATTTCCAGCTCCACCTTGATCTCGTCTTTGAAATTCTCGTCCATCGCCTTCATCATCTGGCGCATCTGCGGGCTCATGCCGTCCGTCGGGACGAGCGCGATCACCGGGCTGTCCACCAACCGCTTGCCGCTCGCGACGGCGGTCACGCGGTCGCCGAGTTCCGCCTTGAGGAACTCGCACAGCGCGGCGGTTTGCGCTTCGGATAGCGCGTCACCTTCCGGCGCGTGCTCTTCCAACTCCACGCCGCCATGGCGGATGGAAACGAGCTTCTTGCCCTCGAACGCTCCGAGCGACTCGACGACGTATTCGTCCACCGCATCGGTGAAATAGACGACTTCCAGCCCGCGCGCCTTGAATGCCTCCACGTAAGGGCTGCTCTCCACCTGCTCGCGACTGCCGCCGACCAGATAGTAAATCGATTCCTGCCCGTCCTTCGCGCGGGAAACATAGTCCGAGAAACCACAGACCGCACCCGGTTCTGTCAGTGACGACTCGAAGCGCAGCAGCTTGGCAAGCGCGTCGCGGTTCGGATAGTCGGTGGCGATGCCTTCCTTGAAGAAGCGATCGAATTTCTTGTAGAAACCGCGGTATTTCTCCGGATCGGCTTCCGCTTCCTTTTCAAACATCTTGATCACGCGCTTGCTGATGACCGCGCCGAGTTTGCGAATCAGCGCGCTGTCCTGCATCGATTCCCGTGAGATGTTGAGCGGCAGGTCCGCGCTATCGACGACGCCTTTCATGAAGCGCATCCAGTCGGGCAGCAGGCCTTTCGGGTCGGCGTCGATGAGCACTTTTTTCGAGTAAAGCGAGACGCCGCCCTCGACCTTGCCGAAGCCCATGCGCTCCGGGTTCTCGCTTGGAGCGAAGACCAGCGCGTTGATCGCGATCGGCGCGTCGGCGCTGAAATGCAGGCGATAGGCGGGCTCGTCCCATGCCTTGCAGGCGAATTGATAGAACGCCTTGTATTCGTCTTCTGATATCTCCGACTTGTTCTTCAGCCACAGCGCTTCCACCTCGTTGACACGGGTGCCGTTGAGGAAAATCGGGAACCCGACGAAATTGCTATAACGCTCGATGAGGTGCTTGATGCGGGTCTCCTCGGCATACTCGCCGAGCTCTTCCTTCAAGTGCATCACGATTTTCACGCCGCGCGATTGGCCGGGTGATTCCTCGATTTCATAACCGCTCTTGCCGTCGCTGATCCAGACGAGTTCCTCGCCGTCCGCCCGCCAGCTGCGGGTGTGGACTTTCACCTCGTCCGCGACCATGAACGCCGAGTAGAACCCGACGCCGAACTGGCCGATCATGTTGCCCGGCGTGCTGCCGCTGTCCTTCATGTTTTTCAGGAACGCCTTGGTCCCCGAGTGGGCGATGGTGCCCAGGTTTTTCACCAGCTCCTCGCGGGTCATGCCGATGCCGGCGTCGGAGATCGTCAGCGTTTTCGCCTCGGCGTCGGTGGTGATGTGGATTTCCAGCGGCAAGGTCGGCTCATGCACATCCTTTTCGGTGGCCTCGATGTGACGGAGTTTTTCCATCGAATCCGAAGCGTTGGAAATCAGCTCGCGGAGGAAAATCTCCTTGTCGGTGTAGAGGGAGTGCACCACCAGATCGAGCAATTGCTGGATCTCGGCTTGGAACGTGTGTTTTTCGACGGTTGTTTCGCTCATGGTAAGTGGGGGTTGGTTCGTGGGAACGGCGGGACCATAGCCACCTCCGCCCGGGTGTCAAAAATTGTCTGAAAGCAGATTCCGGGACCGCGTGTCTCCAGACTCGCCCGAGAAAGAGAAGCCAAAGCCCGGTGGCTTCGCCGCATCTCTTTGGCGGTCCTTTCGCGGCGAGTCTGGAGACTCGCGGTCCGGCGGCATGCCCGCCGCGCATTCTCAGGCAAACAACCCGGCATTGTTCAAAACCCAGGATCGCGGACATTCTCCGGGCATGAAGACAAACCAACCGGTTCTCCACGGACTGCACCATGTCACCGCGATCACCGCTGATGCACAGGCCAATCTCGATTTTTATACCAGTACGCTCGGCATGCGCCTGGTGAAGAAAACCGTGAACCAGGACGATGTCTCAGCCTATCATCTTTTTTACGCCGACGCCATCGGCAGCGCCGGATCTGATTTTACGTTCTTCGATTGGGCGAAAATCCGCCCCGCCCGGAACGGCGCGGGCACGGTGAGCGAAACCGGCTTACGCGTGCTTGGCGGCGAGGCGTCGCTGGAACATTGGGTGAAATGGTTCGACCAACAAATCGTCCGTCACGGAGCGATCGAAACCCTGTCCGATCGCCCGACGCTCGCCTTCCAAGATGGCGAGCGCCAGCACCTGCGGCTCATCGCAGATTCGGAATCCGCCACTGAAGTGCATCCGTGGCACGGCAGTCCGGTCCCATTATGCGCGGCGATCATCGGACTCGGATCGGTGGACCTCACGGTGACCGATTCCGATGCGACCGCCGATTTCCTAACCAACGTGCTCGGCTTCAGATCCAGCGCCACCGAGCACAACCTGTTCGAAACCGGAGCTGGTGGCAGCGGTGCGCAACTCCGCCTGCACGGCTCCACCGAGCGCGGCCAGGAAGGTGCGGGCGGCGTGCATCACGTCGCGTGGCGCGTGGCGGATCCGCAAGAACTGCTAGCGTGGCAGCGGCATTTGGAAAACCACGGCTATGGAACTTCGGGCCAGGTCGATCGGCATTATTTCAAATCGCTCTATTTCCGCATCCCCGGCGGCATCCTGTTTGAAATCGCGACGGACGGCCCGGGCTTCGCGGCCGATGGCGAGGACCCCGCGCACCTCGGCGAAAAACTGGCTCTACCACCCTTCCTCGAACCGCGCCGGGCGCAGATCGAAGCCGGCATCAAGCCGCTTCACTATCAACCGTCCAAGGGACCCAAATATGAAGAATGATTCAACCGCAGATGCACATGCCCGTCCATCTGTGGTTTAACTCTTAATTTTCAAAGGACCTACCACGCTATCACATCATGATCGACTTCATCCACCGCTTCGTTCCTGCCGCAAACTTCAGCACCGCGGACACCCTGCTCCTGCTGCACGGCACCGGCGGAAACGAGAACGACCTGCTCGAGCTCGGACGCTCACTCGCGCCCGGGGCGAACCTGCTCAGTCCGCGCGGCAAGATTTCGGAGAACGGCATGCCACGATTTTTCCGGCGTCTGGCGGAGGGTGTTTTCGATGAAGCCGATCTCATTCACCGCACCCACGAGCTGGCGGAATTCATCGCGGCGGCGGCGAAACATTACGGTTTTCCGCCGGACAAGATCACGGCGGTCGGCTACTCCAATGGAGCGAACATCGCCGCGGCCATGCTGCTGCTCCGTCCTGGATTACTCTGCCGCGCGGTCCTGCTGCGGGCGATGGTGCCGCTCGTTCCAGAAGAACCCGCCGACCTGACTGGCACCCGGATTTTCCTCGCCAGCGGCCTGGGCGACCCGATCCTGCCCATCGACAACGCGCGGCGGCTTGCCGCGATGTTTTGCAAAGCGGGCGCGGACCTGACGTTCCAGGAAATCCAAGCCGGCCATCAGCTCACCACCGCGGAGATCGATTCCGCGCGGGCGTGGTTGTTGGAGAATAGCGACTGACCATCGGAGCGCGCACTTGATTTCCATACTCTCAAGGTTTCGCTAGATCGCGGTCCCGGGGCGCATCACGAACACGGTCATCATCGCGGTCCATCCGAGAAGCGAGCCGACATAGCTTCCGAGATGAATTCCCGCCACTTGATAGAAGGCCGTGGTGTCGATGACTCCAAACGAATCCAGCGCCTCACGCCAACCAAGACGATTTCCCAACAGTCCGGGCCCCGCGAAATAACCGGCCGCTCCAAACAGAACGGTGATGCCGAGGATGATCGCCATCGCTATCATCACCCGTTTTCCCGGTGAGTCGAATTTCGGCAGTGCGACGCGCGCGAGAAACCAGGCAGCGATCAGTCCCACCCACCAGGTTGCTAGAAATCCGATCTCCGCGACGAACATCCGCTCGGGAATCCCGAAATCCACGCGGCGGAACTGATCGAATTTCATCCGGGTGAAATACTCGGGCGAGACCGTGTAGGTGATCTGGTCGTGGAGGATCCCGAAACAGCCGGCGACGAGGGCACCGGCGAGGGCGAGCAGGGCGGCCTTGCGAAGGATCGGCCAATCGGCGGGTGGCAGGAGGAATTTTCGCACGGCGCTGAATGTGGCGGCGATCACCGGTCGCCGCGAATTCGTCAAACTTGGCGACCGGTGATCGCCACGACGCCCGCCAGGATTTCCTCCACCGGCGCCAGGCGGCCGATTCCTTCGTATCCGCAG
>JAIFNK010000243.1 GCA_020047775.1 Akkermansia sp.
AGCCAGCGGCAGGCTGAGCAGGAACCACCAGAACAGAAAGTCCGGCCAATCGCCGCCGAGATTGTAAATCTGCGAGACCAGGGCGATGCACGCGCCGGTCGCGAAGGCCTGCAGGAGTGCCGCCGTTTCGCGCACCCAGGCCGCAGATCCGGTGCCGCGTTGCAGGACCCGGAAACTGAAAAGCTGGCTGAGCAGCAGCGGCAGGAAAGCGAACAACAGCCGGACGGGGCGCGAGAAGTCATCCCAGTTGTAGCCGATTACGGCGATCAATCCGGTGCCAATCAGCAGCGCGCCGAGCGATCCCATCACGATCTGCGCCAGCCCCGGCCGCGTGCTGTCCACGGGATACCGTTCGCGCAAGGTCCGCGCCGCGTCGGCGGTGAGGAGTCCGTCGCGTTCCCACTGCGGGAGTTGTTGGTGAAGCCAGCGTTGGTGGGAGTGGTCCATGGTTTTTTGGCGGAAATCTTTGATTTCCGAACGGGGCAGGGTGGCGGAGGGGTCGGCTAAGCGGGGATGCTAGCAGTCCCGGGCCGGTCGGCGCAAGCGGTGAAATAGCGCGGGGGCCGCAGGGCGCCTACATCTGGAGAGTCATCGGAAAATCCGGTTCAAATTCTTCCCTTACTCGCGGGTTTGATCACGCGATAATCCCTAGTGTAGGGACCCTGACGGGGGCCGACCGTGAAATGAGGAGGAGGGACCTTGCTGAATCAGTCCACCCCGGTGTTCATGAGGGTTGCGGAGCTGGTGCAAGCGCCGGGAGAAAATGTGCGGCAAGTTTCAAGTTTGCACAGGAGGGCGGCATGGGTAGCCTTCGCGCATGCCGGAAAGCCCAGACGACATCGCCTACTGCCATTTTTGTGGGAATCCGATGAACGTCTCGGCTGTGGCGCCGTTTTCCAATGTCGAGTGCCCCACCTGCGGCAGGCACACGCGGGTGAAGCGCGAGTTCGGTCCCTACACGCTCACCCGGCGCCATGCGGTGGGCGGGATGAGCATGGTTTTCGTGGCGCAGGACAACACGCTGGGCCGGGAGGTGGCGGTGAAGATCCTCAGCGAGGAGTTTTCCGCGGACGAGCGCCGGATCGCGGCCTTCGAGGAGGAGGCGCGGATCACCGCGTCCTTCAGTCATCCGCACGTGGTGCGGGTGCTGACGACGGGCAGGGCGTTCGGCCGGTTTTACATCGCCATGGAGCTCGTGCCCGGCGGGCATTTCGAACACCAGATCCGGGAGCGTGGGAAAATCCCGGAGTTGGAAATGCTGCCGCTCGCCATCGAGGTGGCGCAGGGGCTCAAGGCGGCGCACGCGGCGGGCCTGATCCACCGGGACGTGAAGCCCGGCAATATTCTGCTGGATGCCGAGGGGCATGCGAAGCTGGTCGATTTCGGGCTCGCGCTGGTGACTCAGGGCGGAAAAGCCCAGGCCGCCGAGGTATGGGCCACGCCGTATTACGTCCCGCCGGAAACGATCGAAGGATATCCCGAGGATTTCCGCTCCGACATCTATGCCTTCGGGGCGACGCTCTATCATGCGCTGGCTGGGACGCCGTCCTGCGGTGAGGAATCCATGGCCACCGATGTGCTGCGCGAGGCGAAGCAAAAAGTGGTGCCGCTCGGCGCGACGGATCCGTCGCTTTCCTTCGATGTTTGCAGCATCGTTGACAAGGCGATGGCTTATAATCCGCCCGACCGTTATTCATCGTATGACGAGCTGATTTCCAAACTGGAGGTTGCGCTGAAACGGATCGCATCCGGCCAGGTTGGCGAGTTTGAGACCCATGCGAGCGTGTCGCGCCGCCGGGCGGAAAAAATGCGGAGCGAGTTGGTCGTGCTGTTTGTCGCGGGATTGGCGCTGTTAGTCGCGGTCGCGGGGGGCATCTGGTGGATCACCCGCGAATCACCGGCACCGGTCGTAAAAATTCCAGCAGTGCCGGCGGCGGTGCCGATCATTCCGGAGGCGAATTCCGCCGCCGCGACCGACATCGCGAAAAACTATCGGGAGGCGCGGGCCGCCGTGGAGGCGGGCGAGTTCGACAAGGCCGCCTCTGGATTTGTGAAACTGCGCGAGGATGCCAGCGTGCAGGAACCCACCCGCACTTGGGCCGGTGTCGAGGCGGTGGTGTCGAGATATCTCGCGGGAGAATCCTCTGATGCCAGGAAGGAGGCGAAGGCGACCGCCGCCCATGCGGCGATGGTGGAGGAGGGGGCGCCCCGGATCGGTGAAGTCCTGAGTGGTTTGTTAGGGCGGCTGGGGCAGCTACCCGCCATCCCGGTGAAGGAAATCGAGACATCGAAAAACGACGCGTCACACGTGATCGCCTGGATGCTGGCCGGGTTGAAGAACTGGGAGCAGGGGATGCGGGGAGAGGCGGCAGCGTATTTTTCCGCAGTGGCTTCCGCAAAAATCTCCCAAGACGAACAGTGGCTCTCGATCTATCAAAAACTCGCCGGAGACTATCTAGCTGATCAGGGGTTGCTGTCCTCGGAGGTCTTCGCAAAGCTACCGCCGGATGTCGCCGGTTGTGAGGCGGCGGTCGCCCAACTCGACGGGATTTTGGGCCGACTCAAGACCCGCGGCCGCGCGCGATACAACGTGAGGGCCTGGCAGCTGGATCTGGCGAGGCATGCCAAATTGCTTGCGGCGCCGAAGACCGCGTCACAGGAACGGCCGAATTCAGACGCTCCCCGGTGGGATCAGGTCTTCGTGATGGCGAAGGTGGACGGATTTGCCAAAGATTGCCAGTTCGCCGAGGCATCCGCCTTCCTCAAATCGTTTTCCTCGACCCCTGCGGATGCCACACGCGCCTCCTTGCTGTCGCTGACAGAGGCGGCCGCCGCCTTTCTAGCGGATTTGAAGGAGGATCTTATCCGGCAGCCCACGACTGGTGAGTTCCCAATGAAGTCGGGCGAAATCGTGCGCTCCATCACCGTGGATGGCGCTGGGAATCTCGCGGTCACGGACAGCGCCCAGCAGCGGCGTCCCGCCAAGTGGGGGGATTTCTCCGCGGACGCCCTCATCGGGCTGCACCGCCTGTTTGTGAAGAATCCGAAAAGCGAGGCCGAACGCCTGCGCCGCCACGAGTGCGCGATCTCCTATGACTGGCTTGCCGGAGACCGGGACCGCGCGCTCGCTGCGGTCGCAACTCTGGCGCAGAGCAGCCCCGCGTTCAAACAGCGCTGGGACACGATCACCAGCGGGCTGGCGAAATGATCTCCACGTTTGGAGCTCTGCAAAGTGCTCTTGTTCAAGGAGCGGCGGACTCTGATCCGCCGAGGCCCATGGAAAGCCAATGGGTCGTGGCTTGCCCTCAATTCATTGTCATCTCATGGACTTGAGCGGATCGGAGTCCGCTCCTCCTTGGTTTTTTGGAGGCAAGCGCCTGAAAGACGCGACTTCTTCCGCAGTCAGGTGGCGGAATTCCCCCGGAGCCAAGCCGTCCAGCACCAGCGGTCCGATGCTCTCCCGGTGCAGGCTTAGCACCTGGTTTCCCACCGCGTGAAACATCCGTTTCACCTGATGGTAGCGGCCCTCGTGGATTGTTAGCAGCGCTTCGCGCCCGCCCAGGACCTCCAACACTGCCGGCCGCGTGGTCAGGTCCTCGTAGGCGAAATAAATCCCGGCGGCGAAGCGGTCCGCTGTATCCGGTGAAATTTCATCCCGCGTCGTCACCCGGTAAACTTTCGAGATCTCCTCCACCGGTTCCGTCACGAGCTTCGACCAGCGTCCGTCGTTGGTTACTAGCAGCAATCCGGTGCTGGCACGGTCGAGCCGTCCCGCCAGATGCAGTTCGCCACGCAGCGGGTGGTCGATCAGCTCGATCACCGTCGGGTGCAGCGGATCGGTCGTCGCGCTCAGCCAGCCGGCCGGTTTGTGCAGCATCAGATAGACGGCTTCCCGCGCCTGCAGGATCTCACCGTCCAGCTCGATCCTGCTGAAGCGGTCGATTTTCCGTAAACCGTTGGTTTCGGTTTGGCCGTCCAGTTTCACCCTGCCGTCGGCTAACAATCGGGCGACCTCCTTGCCGGAGTGTGCGCCCCGGCGGGTGAGGAATCGGTCAAGGCGCATGGGAAACGAAGGAGGTCAGACACGGCTTTGCCGGAAGCCGTTCATCCTGGAGGTGGCCTTCTATTTGGAGGAAGACCGCCTGAAGGCGGGACTACGAACGAAGACTCACGCGTCCTTGCCGCAGCACTGCTTGAACTTCTTGCCGGAGCCGCAGGGGCAGAGGGCGTTGCGGCCGGTGGTCTCGATGGAGAAGCTCGGTTTGCGTTTCGGGAGGTTGAGCTTGAGGGTCGTGCCTGACGGAGATGGCATGGACGACGGGTCGAGATTCGCGGAGCTGCCGGATGTGGCGACGTTGTCCTGGGTGAGCGCGGCCTCGCCGCCGTGGAGTTGCTGGGGCGCGTTGTGGAGCTGTTGGAGGAAGGCTTCGAGATTCGCAGCGGAGCGGAAGAGGTTTTGCAAAGCTTCCTGTTTGATGGAATCCATCAGGGTGACGAAGAGGTTGTAGGCTTCGTTTTTATACTCGATGAGCGGATCCTTCTGGCCTTGGGCGCGGAGGCCCACGCCTTCGCGGAGGGCGTCCATGTTATAGAGGTGGGCCTGCCATTGTTTGTCGATGGCGACGAGCACCATGCGGCGCTCCTCCTGGTCGAGCACCTCCATCGGCAGATCGCCGACGCGGACATTGTAGGCTTGTTTGACCTTGTCCACGAGCATCGCGGAGATGGCTTCCTCGTTGTGCGCGTTGAGGAAATCGTCGGCGGTGACACTCACCGGGAGGGTGGCGTTCACCCAGTGCAGGAGCTCGTTGTAGTCGGGTTCCTTGTCGTCGCGGTCGGCCATGTATTCGTGGACCTTGGCGGGGATGGTTTCCTCGATGATCTCGGTGACGAGGTCGCGCGGGACTTCGGTGGTTAGAACTTCGTTGCGATAGCCGTAAACGACTTCGCGCTGCATGTTCATGACGTCGTCGAAATCGAGCACGCGCTTGCGGCCGGTGTAGTCGCGTTGTTCGACGCGCTTCTGGGCGGTTTCCACGGAGCGGTTGAGCCACGAGTGTTCGAGGGCTTCACCTTCCTTCATGCCGAAGCGCTCCATCATCTGGGTCATGCGGTCGGCGGCGGCGAAATTCCGCATGAGGTCGTCTTCGAAGGAAATGAAGAACTGCGAGCGGCCGGGGTCGCCTTGGCGCGAGCAACGGCCGCGCAGCTGGCGGTCGATGCGGCGGGACTGGTGGCGCTCGGTGCCGATGACGAACAAGCCGCCGGCTTCGGGGACTCCGGGGGCGAGCTTGATGTCGGTGCCGCGGCCGGCCATGTTAGTGGAGACGGTGACCGCGCCGAGGTGGCCGGCGCGGGAGATGATTTCGGCTTCCTGTTGGTGGAACTTCGCGTTGAGGACGGAGTGAGGGATTTTCGCGCGCTTGAGCATGCGGGCGAGGGTTTCCGACGCTTCGACGGAGGCGGTGCCGCAGAGGACCGGCTGGCCTTTGGCATGGGCTTCCTCGATTTTCGCGATGACCGCGTTGAACTTCTCGCGGCGCGTTTTGAAGACCTGGTCGTTCTCGTCGATCCGGATGTTAGGCGTGTTGGTCGGGATCGGCAGCACGTCGAGGCGATAGATGTCGTGGAACTCGGCGGCCTCTGTCTCGGCGGTGCCGGTCATGCCCGCGAGTTTTTGATAGAGGCGGAAGTAGTTCTGGATGGTGATGGTGGCGAAGGTCTGGGTTTCCTTCTCGATGGAAACGCCTTCCTTGGCTTCGACCGC
>JAIFNK010000060.1 GCA_020047775.1 Akkermansia sp.
CGAAAGCGAGCGGCTCGGCGATGTCCGGCAGTGTGTCCTGGCCACATTGTTTGCACGCTTCAAGCGCGTTGCGCCGCCATTTCTCGGACTTGCCATCGCCCGGTTGGACGACGGTGTAGCGAGTGACGAGCGGATGGATGGCGGCGATGCCGAGCTCCACGGATTTCTGGACGATAAGGTCCATGTTTTTCCCCTTGGGAATCGCCTGCGCCAGCGTGATAGCGGGCAGCGGCGGGCGGGAGGGCAGGATTTCTCCCAGCTTCAGCGGCACGCGGTCGCGGGAGACACTAAGGATTTCCGCCGACGCACGACGGCCGTAGCCATCGAAGACGATCACCGCGTCGCCGGGTTTCATGCGGAGCACCTGCGAGAGATGGCGGGCTTCGTCGCCGGTGAGGGCGGGGGTTTCCTGCCAGGCTTCGGGTGGGAGGTGGAATCTAGCCATCGAAGAGGTTGAGAGTTTATGGTTGAGAGTTGAGAGCGAAGAGGAGGAGTCGTGCGGTTTCTTTCCAACTCTCAACACTCAACCATCAACTCTCAACTTTCTTCCACTCACAGATCAAAAAACCGCTTCGCCTTCTCGAAGAAGCCTTCCTGCATCGGCGAGTTGTGTTCGCCGATGGACTCGGAGAACGCGCGGAGTTTTTCCTGCTGCTCGCTGTTGAGTTTGGTGGGGACTTCGACTTGCACGGTGACGTTCAGATCACCACGGCGGCCATTCGTTAGCGAGGGCATACCTTTCTCGCGGAGCCGGAAAACGGTGCCACCTTGGGTGCCGACCGGGATCTTGATGGAGGATTGGCCGTCGAGCGACGGGACCTTGAGCTCGCCGCCGAGCGCCGCCACCGAGAACGGGAGTGGCACAGAGCAGAAGAGATCCGAGTCGTCGCGCTGGAAAACGTCGTGGTCGCGGACGTGAAGGAAGACGTAGAGATCGCCTGCCGCGCCGCCGCGGACGCCGCCGTCGCCATTTCCGGAGGAACGCAGACGGGTGCCGGTATCGACGCCCGCCGGGATGCGCAGCTTGATGCGGCTGTCGCGCTGAACGCGGCCATCGCCCTTGCAGCTCGAGCACGGGTCGGAAATCGTTTCGCCGGCGCCCCGGCATTCCGGGCAAGTGGCTTGCTGGATGAAAATGCCGGCTTGGCGTGCGACGACGCCGCGGCCACCGCAGGTGGAGCAGGCTTTGATGCCGCCGGATCCCTTGCTGCCTTTCGCGCCGCAGGGTTCGCACGGGACGTAACGCTCGATTTCCAGCTCCTTCTCGACGCCGCGGGCGGCTTCTTCGAGCGTGACTTCCAGATCGTAGCGCAGGTCGCTGCCTTTTTGTTTTCCCGAGCCGCGGCGCGAACCGCCACCGCCGAAAAATTCCTCGAAGCCGCCACCGAAGGCGCCGCCGAAGACTTGGGAGAAGAGATCCATCGGATCGTGGAAACCGCCGCCGCTCGGGCGTCCACCGCCACCGTTGAAGGCGGCGTGGCCGTAGCGGTCGTAAGCGGCGCGCTTGTCCAAGTCGCTGAGCGCTTCGTAGGCTTCGCCGAGTTCCTTGAACTTGTCCTCGGCGGTGTGGTCGCCCGGGTTTTTATCCGGGTGGAACTTCACCGCGAGCTTGCGGTAGGATTTTTTGATCTCGTCGGCGGAGGCGTCCCGCGAGACGCCGAGAATTTCGTAATAGTCGCGTTTATCAGCCATTTTCTTTATTCTGCCGGAGTTGGGACCTTGGAGACGACCACGCTGGCGGGGCGCAGCAGGCGGTCGCGCAGGCGGAACCCGCGGCGGGTGACTTTGAGAATCCGACCCTCCTCGCCGGCGGCGCATTCTTCCTGGGCCACGGCGTCGTGGAGGTTCGGATCGAACGAGCCGGTGGTCGGGATTTCCTCGACGCCCTGGGAGGCGAGGAATTCGTTGAGCTGGCGGCGGACCATGTCCATGCCGATGAAGATCATCGACTTGGTGTCCTGCGAGGCGGCCTGCATGCCCATTTCGAAATTATCGATGACGGGGATCAGGTCTTCGAGCAGGCGCTGGTTCGCGTAACGGATGGCGTCCTCGCGGTCGCGGGCGGTGCGCTTGCGGAGGTTTTCCATCTCGGCGGCGGTGCGCAGGGAGATTTCCTTCCACTTGGCGGCCTCGGCTTCGAGTTCCTCCCAAGGGTCGAGCGCGGGTGCGGGATCGGCGGCGGAGGCGGCGGAAACGGGATCCACTTCGGCTGGGGTCACCGGAGTTTCATGCTCTTGGTTCGGCTCGTTGTCGGCTTGCATGGCGGATAGCTGTAGTCATGAAACCGCCAGCGTCAACCCCGGGGCGCTTGTTTTGCAAGGCTCCGGCATTTGGATTTTTCAACCGCAAATGAACGGATGGACGCAGATGGTGAGCACGGGAGCCGGTTGAGACGCACGGTCAATCGTCGTAAACATCGCTCCGATGGCCGAGCCTTACGACGAGAACCACCAGTTGGTCGTCCTCGATTTTGCAAATCAACCGATAATCATCCACACGATAACGCCAGAACTCGGCAAGATCGCCCTTGAGGCGCTTGCCTGCTTGGCGGGGATCTGCCGGATTGACAATGCGGGTATCCAGAAAAGCAAAAATCCGGCGGGCTGGCTCCGCTCCAAGTTTGCGGAGCTGTTTGAGCGCCTTTTGGCTGACTTTATAGTCCCAGCTCACGCTTGGCTTCGTCCGGGGTATAAAGGCGTCCTGGATTTTTCATGGCTTCAAGCCCCAGATAATAATCCTCAAGGTCTTCCAAGTGCTGCTCAATGGCCTCGCGGGCAAAGAAGGTCTTGGACCGGCCAGTTTTCCTGGCGAGCAACTCGAGACGTTCCTCAATTTTGGAATCTAGTTCGACGGCGATCACGGGGAAATCTACGCCCACGGGGGTCGGTTGGCAAGGCGTCAGAAGTCGGGATGAACCTCCGTCGCTCTCACCCGCGCTGAAATACACCGGGCGAAGATCTCTCACCCAGGAAATCCGCCCATGAAATCCGCTTGCCATCACCGGGTAAGGCCGGTAACCACTCGCCCCCACCGCCAGTGTGCGCGGATTCTGATTTTCATTTTATGAAATTGGCCAAGTTGCTCAGTGCGAACCACATCCTGCTCGATATGCAGGCGGTGGAGCACTGGCCATCCATCGTGGAACTGGTGGGGCATTTGGTGGAATCCGGCCAACTCCCTGAATCCCAGCGGGAGGAAATGCTCGAGGCCTTCAAGGCGCGCGAGGATTCCGTGAGCACCGGCATCGGCTCGGGCGTGGCGATTCCGCATGCGTTTTCGGACCATCTCGACCACGTGATCGCGGTCTTCGGCCGGTCCAAGGTAGGCATTGATTTCGAGGCACTGGACAACAAGCCGGTGCATTTCATCGTGCTCTTCATCGTGCCGCGGAAGAACTACCACATGCACCTGCAGACGCTGGCGGCGATCGCCAAGATGTTCACCAACGCCGAGGTGCTCCGCAAGTTGGGCGCGGCCGAGTGCCAGGAGGAAATCCTCGCAATTTTTGATTCCCGGCCGGCCCGTGTGGGTGCTTGATCCGGGTTCACCCGCTAATTTTATGACGCTTCTTCAGGAACTCGAATCCCGCCTTGCCGCCGCCCTAACCGCCACCTTGGGCGAACCGACCACCGCCGCGGTGACCGCCGCCGCGGATCTCCGGTTCGGCGACTATCAGTCGAACGCGGCGATGGTCCTGGCAAAACAACAGAAGACGAATCCGCGCGCGCTGGCCCAGCAAATCATCGACCACCTGGAACTAACCGGGTTGGCCACCGCCGACATCGCGGGACCGGGCTTCATCAATTTCCGCATCCTTCCCGAGGCCTACGCGGCGCGGGCGGTGGCGTTGATCCGCGACGAGCGGCTGGGCGTGCCTGCTACCGGCGCGGGCAAGACGGTGGTGGTGGATTTCTCCGCGCCGAACGTCGCGAAGCCGATGCACGTTGGCCACATCCGCTCGACGATCATCGGCGATTCGCTGGCGCGGATCGCGCGGTTTCTCGGCTTCAAAGTCATCGCGGACAACCACATCGGCGACTGGGGCACGCAGTTCGGGATGATCATTTACGGCTGGAATCATTTCCTCGACGAGGCGGCGCTGGCGGAGAATCCGATTCAGGAACTGGTCCGTGTCTATCGCCAGGTGAACGCCGCGACCAAAGAAGACCCGGCGGTGCTCGAAGTTTGCAAGGCGGAGCTGGTGAAGCTCCAGGCGGGCGATCCGGAAAACCTCGCGATCTGGCAGAAATGCATCGAGGTCTCGAAAGCGGGACTTCAGAAGATTTACGACCGGCTCGACGTGAAATTCGATTTCTGGCACGGCGAAAGTTACTACAACGACAAGCTCGCGGGCATCGTCGAGGAGTTTCTGGAAAAAGGCCTCGCCCGCGAGAGCAACGGCGCGGTGTGCATCTTTTCCGACGGCACCAAGCCGCTCGAACAGGACCCGTTCAAGGTCCACAAGGAAGAAGGCTGGACCGACAACCCCGCGCTCATCCGCAAGGCAGACGGCGGGTTCCTGTATGCCACCACCGATCTGGCGACGATCCAGTTCCGCATCGACGAGTGGAAGGCGGACCACATCTGGTATGTCGTCGGCGTGCCGCAGCAACTGCATTTCCGCCAGCTTTTCGACGCGGCGGCGCGTTGGGGCAAGACCGGGGATTTCCAGCACGTCGAGTTCGGCTCCATCCTCGGCGACGACCGCAAGCTGATGCGGACGCGCACCGGCGAAAACGTCGGACTGGTCGAAGTGCTCGAAGAAGCGGTCGAACGCGCGGCAAAGGCCATCGCCGAGAAAAACCCTGACCTGCAAGGCGAAGAAGCCGCGCAAATCGCGGAAACCGTCGGCATCGGCGCGGTGAAATTCGCCGAACTCTCGCAAGGCCGCCTCACCGACTACGTTTTCTCATGGGACCGCATGCTCGCGCTTCACGGCGACACTGCTCCTTATCTCCAAAATAGTTACGTTCGGATCCGCGCAATTTTCCGCAAGCTCGACGCGCCTTTCGACGCGACCACGGCGGAAATCCACCTCAACGAACCGGCGGAAATCCACCTGGTGCGCCTGTTGGTGCGCTTCGGCGAGGTCCTACCGACGATTCTCGAAGATTTCCGGCCAAACCTGCTGGCCAACTACGTGCTCGAACTGGCCCGAGCCTTCCACTCGTTTTACGAGGCCTGCCCGGTGCTCAAGTCGGACGAGCCAATCCGCTCCAGCCGCCTCGCGCTGTGTGAGCTGACATCGCGCACGCTCAAGCAGGGACTCAACCTGCTCGGCATCGACGTGCCGGAACGGATGTGACGCTCAGGCTGAAGCCCTTCGGTCCCGCGACCGCGTGACACAGGCATTCCTGCCTGTGCTTCAAATCAAGCCCCGGTCCGCGCAAACCGGCTGCGGCATCTCGCAGCACCGCTCATGATACGCCACCGAAACCCTTCCAAAGACGCAAGACTTCGTGGTCGGGCTTTGGCGGCACAGAGAATGAGCTGATTGTAGCGGCGTCTCTACGAGCGTCGATGCCGATGCACTGCGCGAAGCCCTCTTCGTCTTGCGTTTTGCGTCTTGCAGTCATTCTGTCTCCGCCGCAGGCGATCAAAGAATGGATCCCCGACGACGAACCGGATCTCGACTGGTTCAACCGTCCCCGGAATCCCCATGAGCCTGACCCAGACTGGTTCGACCAAACTCAGGCGTGGAAAGCCCCTGAAATCCCACTGGACGACGGCCGCATCTTGGTTCTCGAATATACTTGAGAAAGGGGC
>JAIFNK010000312.1 GCA_020047775.1 Akkermansia sp.
ACAAATATGCGAACATGGCCGTCGCGTTCATGGAAAAGGAGAAAAAGGAAAAGCCGACCGCCGACGATGACACGCCGCCGTGGGACACTTCGAACGCCGCGCGCGACGCGATTACCTACTTCGAGGAGAAGGAGAATTTCAGCCTTCAGGAATTCGAAGAAGAGGTGCTGAAAACCCCGGAGGCGAAGGCGAAATTTGCCGAGCACCGCAGCAAGATCGAGGAGGAGCAGGGTCACAAGCTCGAAGACTCGTTTGAGATCTCCAAAAAGGACGTCACCAAAGCGAAGAAGAAGATCCGGACCTCGATGAAACTCGATACCGGTGTGGAAATCCGTCTCAAGCCGACGTTGGCAGCCAAGCCGGAGCAGGTGCTCGAACACGGTTTCGATGAGCAGCGGAAGATGAAGTTCATCAAAATCTTCTTTAACGAAGACCTCGCCGAGTGACTAACGGGTGCCTTCATAGATCGTCACCACGCCCAGAGTGATCGGCGTGGCGTCGGTTTTTCCGAAGCCGCAGGAAGCTAGCAGGTCCGTCATGCCCTTGCCGGAAGGAAACTGTTCGATCGAGCCGCCGAGGTATTCGTAGGCGTCCTTCTGGCCGGTGAGCCAGCCGGCCATGTGGGGCAGGACGTTGTGGAGATACCACCGGTAGGGGCCGCGCATGATTCCATCGGGCAGCGAGAAATCGAGGATGAGCAAACGGCCGCCGGGCTTGAGGACGCGGTGCATTTCGCGCAGCGCGGCGGGGTAGTCCGCCATGTTGCGCAGGCCGAAGGCGACGGTGACGACGTCGAACTCCTGATCGCGAAAGGGCAGCATGAGAGCGTCGGCGACGATGGTTTTGGCGATGCCGCGGCTGGCTGCGTGGGCGAGCATTTCCGCGCAGAAGTCGGACGCGATGACGTCGCACCGCGGGCATTGGTCCTGGATTTCCAAGGCGAGGTCGCCGGTGCCGCTGGCCACGTCGAGCAGGCGGGCGGGCTTCCATTTCCGAATGCGGGCGGTGACGATTTTCCGCCAGATGATGTCCATGCCGCAGCTCAGGACATGGTTGGTGAGCACGTAGCGGTCGGCGATTCTCGCGAAGGCATCATGGACGTAAACGGCGTCGGGCATGCGGGATGGGTAACCCGGATGAAGTTTGGGACAAGCGCGAACTGCGGAAACCGGAGACCGGCACGCTCTTCGGCTACCCATGGGCTTCTCGCTTCGCGGGCGGGATGAATCGCGCGCTCCGTCCGAATCACGCGCCGATGGGATGCCAGGTCGTCTTGGACTCGAGGTGGTCGCGGATTTGGTAAAGGCCCTGGGCTTTTTCGGAGAACCAGTCGGTGGGAGTTTCCGCAGGGATGAGCTTGAGGCGTTTCACGCTGTCGGCCGCGCCGATCTGGAGGGTTTTGGATTCATCCGGATTCGCGACGGCGGACAGCCCGCGCAGGTGGGCGTGGGTGGCGAAGGTCGGGATGAGATCCCCGCGCCGGCCGGTGAGGAGATTGACGACACCGCCGGGCAGATCGCTGGTGGCAAGCATCTCACCGAGCAGGATGGCCGGATAGGGTTGGGTGGTGGAGGCGAGGGCGACGACCGTGTTGCCGCTGGTGATGGCAGGAAGAACGAGTGAGAGTAGTCCTAACAATGGTACCTCGTCCGGCGCGATGATGCCGATGATCCCCATCGGCTCGGTGACGGTGAAATTGAAATGGGGCGAGGATACCGGGTTCACGCTGCCGAGCAGGGCCTGGTATTTGTCGGTCCAGCCGGCGTAGTGGACGATGCGCTCGATGGCGGCGCGGACTTCACGGTCGGCGTCTTTTGGAGAAACGCCGCCGAGTGAAACGGCCTCCGACATTTCCGCTGCTCGGGCTTCCAGCATTTCGGCGAGTCGATAGAGAATCTGTCCGCGGTTGTAGGCGTTGCGCGAGGCCCAGGCGGGACCTGCCTTGGCGGCGGCTTCCACGGCATTGCGCAGATCCTTGCGGGTGCAGAGCGGGATGTTCGCGAAGAAGGCACCGGAGGGGTCGTTCAGCGGCGCGACCTGGCCGCTTTCGGAGCGGATGAAGGCTCCGCCGACGTAGCACTTGGGGGTTTTGGTGATTGTTAGGTGCATGGCAGCGGGGAATGTCCTCGGAAATGATCGGGTAAATACCTGCCGGTGTGTAATCCGCCCCGGCGGGGAATGACAGCAAATCACTTGCTGGCCGGGACGGATCCATCAGCGGATCAGCGTTTGAATCGGGCCTCGTAGTCCCGATGGAGATTTGCGTGTCGCCCTTCCAGTTCACCAATGGACAAGTTTTCGAGTTCCTCGCAGGGGCTCACCTTGAGATCGAGGAATTCCTGCAAAGTTTGAATCCGCCCGACCCAAAGACCTTTGGAGATTCCCTGGGAGATTCCCTGGGAGATTCCCTGGGAGATTCCCTGGGAGATTCCTTGGGAGATTCCTTCCAAGCGGCCCTCGGCCTTGAGTTTTTCGGCTACAGACATGGTACTTTTTTCAAGTTCAGGATTCGCGGAGAGGCTAGTGTAGATTGTTTCCACGTCAAGATCGCTGTCGGAATGGAGGGCGTAAAGCAGCATCATTCCCAGAATGCTGTCGGGTAGTTCGCGGGCCGGATATCCAGCCAGCCATTGGAAAAAGCGCAGGAGCTCTTTTTGACGGGCGAGTTTCATCAATTGCAACACGATCCGCAGCCGGATGTCGTTTTCCTCCGAGGCGGGATCGAAACGGCTGAGGTCGAGCAGCGCGTGTTGGAACTTCGGCACATAAGGCAGGATTGCCGTGGCGATCTCATCAGGCAGTTCAAAGATGTCCTCGAAAGCGGTGGAGACGTTCCATGTCATCGGGCCTTGGTGGAGGACCAGCGGCAGGACGGGTGGCAGCGGAAAGCCGTGTGATTTGTGATGGCGGGTGAGAATTTCCGTCACGTAGCCGAGCAATCGCAGCGGCATGGCGGGGTCCGGAGTGCTTTGATGTTCGAATAGGAGGTAGAGCAAGGTTTCCCGCTCGCCGATTTGGACGGAGAACAGCAGATCGGAATGCACTTGCTGAAGACTGGATTTAACGAAGGATCCGGAGATGGCTGTTAGCGATGGCCAGTCGATTCGTGCGACGACCGCCGGAGGAAGGTGGCTCTTGAAAAACGCCGTGGCGTGCTCGGGCTGGGAGAAAACCGCCTTGAAAAATCCGTCGTTGGTATGGACGGCGGATTCGATGTTGTTTTCAGGATTTTGCACCGGGGTCGATTTTGGAAATTCAAATCAGTTGCGCGTAATCCAGCAGCCCTTGTTTCCCGCCCTCGCGGCCGAAGCCGGATTCCTTGTAGCCGCCGAAGGGCGAGGCGGGGTCGAATTTGTTGAAGGTGTTCGCCCAGACGACGCCGGCTTTGAGTTGGGTGGACATTTTCAGGATGCGCGAGCCCTTGTCGGTCCAGACGCCGGCGCTGAGGCCGTAGTGGGTGTTGTTGGCTTTTTCCACGGCTTCCTCCGGCGTGCGGAAGGTGAGGATCGAAAGCACCGGGCCGAAGATCTCCTCGCGGGCGACGCGGTGGCTCTGCGACACGTTGGAGAAAAGCGTGGGCGGGAAATAGAAACCTTTTTTCGGCAGCGTGCAGGCGGTCTGATGGATTTCCGCGCCTTCGGAAATGCCGGAGGCGACGAGTTCGGTGATGCGGTCGAGCTGGGCCTTGGAGTTGATCGCGCCGACGTCGGTGTTCTTGTCGAGCGGGTCGCCGGTGCGCAGGGATTTGAGGCGGACCTTGAGCTTGGCGAGAACCTTGTCGGCGATGGATTCCTGGACTAACAACCGGGATCCGGCGCAGCAGACGTGGCCTTGATTGAAGAAGATGCCGTTGATGATGCCCTCGACGGCTTGGTCGAGTGGCGCGTCTTCGAAGACGATGTTGGCGGCCTTGCCGCCGAGTTCGAGGGTGATGCGTTTGCCGGTGCCGGCGAGGGCGCGCTGGATCGCCTTGCCCACGGCGGTGGAACCGGTGAATGCGATTTTCGCGGCGAGCGGATGATTCACCACGGCAGCGCCGGTTTCACCCGCGCCGGTGACGAAGTTGACGACGCCGGGAGGCAGTCCGGCGTCCTGTAAAATGGACGCGAACTTGAGCGCGGTGATGGAGGTGGTTTCCGCCGGCTTGAGCACCACGGTGTTGCCGGTGGCAAGCGCAGGGGCGATTTTCCACGCAAGCATGAGCAGCGGGAAATTCCACGGGATGACCTGGCCGATGACGCCTAACGGCGCAAGCGTGCGGCCCGGCGTGACGTAGCCGAGTTTGTCCGCCCAACCGGCGTGATAGAAAAAATGCGCGGCGGCCATCGGCACGTCGAAGTCTCGGGATTCCTTGATCGGTTTGCCGCCGTCGAGCGTTTCAGCGACGGCGAACTCACGGGCGCGGTCTTGCAGCAGGCGGGCGATGCGGAACAGGTATTTCGCGCGCTCGGTGCCGGGGAGCTTGCTCCAGGTGACGAACGCGGCGGCGGCTGCCTGATAGGCGGCATCGACATCGGCCGCTCCGGCGAGGGCGATTTCCGAGAGTTTCTCCTCGTTGCGCGGGCTGATGGAGTCGAAGTATTTTTTCGTCTTGGGCGCGACGAATTTGCCGTTGATGAAGAGGTCGTAACGCGGCTCGATGAAGGCGGGCGCGGATTCCGGCGCGGGATCGTATTCCCAGAGATCGCCGAAGAGGAGTTCGCGGGCGGCGGTATTTTTCGAGGGCATGGGTGCGAGATGGAGAGGCGATTATGGGAGGCCGGCCGTGGCGTGATCCATCCAGGCGGCTGCCGGCATCAAATACCCGCCCGATGGTGGCAGGAGCATTTCTGATGTCGTGTTCATCCGCAAGCAGGATCAGGTCGTGGCATGTGATGTCCGCAGCTTTGCCATTCATGCGGCCTGCCGCCAACCCGGAAAACGCGAATGCGCTCAGTTGAGACCGCGAGGAAATGGTGAGACGCACGTTGAAAGACATCCGTGAGGGCAGAGCGTAGTCGGTTTTCGCCATGGACTCGATACCCCCGCTTATCAACCGCCGTAGCTTTCTCGCGAACTCGGCGAAGGCCGGGCTGGTGCTAGGTGTGCCCGGCGTACTTCGAGCCGCTACCCGCGTTTCGCCATCGGATACACTCAACGTCGCGGTGGTGGGTTTCGGCAGTTGGGGAAATTCGATTTTCGGTAGTCTGCTGAACATTCCGGGAATCCGCGTGCAGGCGGTATGCGATATTTGGGAATACCGCCGGAAATTGGCACGGAATGTTGTCCGTCTCCACCAGAATAACGAGGCACCAAACTGCTACGTCGATCTCGACGAGATGCTCGAAAATGAAAGCGGCTTGGACGCCGCGATCATCGCCACGCCGGATTTCTGGCACGCTCCGCATGCGGTCCGCTGCATGGACGCCGGGCTGCACGTCTATTGCGGAAGCATGATGGCTCATACGCTGGACGCAGCGCGCGACATCGTTCGCGCCAGCGAGCGCACCGGACGGCTCTGCCAAATCGGTCACCAACACCGCAGCAGCGCGGTCTATCGCTATATTCGGGATCGACTCATCAACAAACACCGGATTTGTGGAGACATCCACAACATCAACAGCCAGTGGAACACCACGGTCAATGCTTTCACAGACCGGAGATTTAACAGAAAATTGCTCATCAATGCGGATATTTTGAAGCGGTATGGCTACGCGGACATGCACGGATTCGTGAACTGGCGATACTACCGGGCACATTCTCAAGGCCCGCTGG
>JAIFNK010000256.1 GCA_020047775.1 Akkermansia sp.
GAAATCGAAGTGCGAAATCACCGCCGCGTCCGGCGTGCCGCTGCGTCCTTACGAAGTGCCGCCGGTGGCGGAGGAACCCGACCTCGAGCGGACGCTCCTGATCAGCGAAGCGTGCCATGCGGTGCTGGACCACCCGAAACGGCTGCAAGGCCGCGAGTGGCAGTGCCTGGCGGAGGTCGTCTGGAGTGAAATGCCCGCTGTCCAGGTGGTGGCATGGCGCATGCTCAACGAACTGGCAAAACGCGAGGACTGGGCGCGCGAAGTGCTCGAAGAGGTTTTTCTGGATGAGGAAGTGGAGGCATGGGCGAAATCCGAATTTCTCTGATTCCCATGGTTTTCCCGCACAACTTCTTTTGGCTGCGCTGGTTGAATGTCCCATGTGCAGCGCCGAGGTCGCCGTTACCCCTTTTTTCCTGAAAATGGAGGCTGATTCCGTTCCAAATCCGGCTGACGGCAGCGCCATCGATTTCGCCTTGATGGAGCGGATCGCGGCGGGAGACCACCAGGCGTTCCGCGAACTCGTCGAGCGTCATCAAAACGCGGTGATCGGCACGGTTGCGAAGATGCTAGGGAACGCCTCCGAGTCGGAAGACATCGCCCAACAGGTTTTCCTGCGCATCTGGCGGAATGCGACACGCTATCGGCCGGACGCGAAGTTCACCACCTATCTTTATACGATCACGCGGAATCTCGTTTTCAACGAAACCCGCCGGAAGAGCCGGAAAAAGGAGATTTCCTCGGACGAGCGCGAAGAGAATTCCAACCAGCTCATCGAAGCCAGTCCCGACCGCCAACCTGACTCGCAGTTGCTCCAGGCAGAGCTCCAACAGGCGGTGGATGACGCCATCGCCGCGCTGCCCGAGACCCAGCGGATGGCGGTGGTGCTCCGCCGCTACGAGCAGCTTTCCTACGAGGAGATCGCGGTAGTGCTCGATCTATCCGTTTCCGCCATCAAGAGCTTGTTGTTCCGCGCACGGACGACCTTGAGGGAATCGCTGAGCGGTTACCTGGAGCAGTAGAATGAAACATCGGCCTCATGCCTTTTTCCTTCCAATCCAAATGACCGGACAAATCGGGCTGGCATCCCCCACCGGATTCTCCTCCGTGACAAAAAAGCCGTCACACTGCGATTCCAAGCCTTCACGCAGCATCGACCGGGCAACCAGATAACCGCCGGGCACCAACACCCGGGCGGCATCCTCAATGAGCCGGTCCCAGGCGACAGAATCCAATACGTCGGGAAGATTGCTCACGGAAATCAAGCCTAACGACCCGTCAGCGGAATCGCGCAAAACCCGCGCCACATCCGCGGTTTTCAGTTCGATCCTGCCAATCTCACTCCGCCATTTTTCAATCCCCCGCTCGCTCCAGACTCCGGGAACTTCAGGACCGAATCGGTTTCCCAACAACACTTGCAGCAAGGGATTTCTCCCGGCATCCGGCTTTCTCATCGCCCGCTCAAGCCGTCGCCGGATGAGTCGGATCGCATCACGATCCAATCGCGCACCTGCCCGCCGCCCATGAATCAGGGACACCACCCGCGGGAGAAAGTTCTCCAGTAAATCGACCAGAAAAACACGCATCCGCCCGGGTCGCATTTCCGGCCAACCCGGAAGCCATGCGAGAAACGGCCCGCCTAACCGGAAAATTCGATCCACCCGCCCGCAGAAGCAAAGCCGCATGAGATCCGGCGGGCACTGCGTTTTCAACCGCACCAACTCGATCTGCGCGGGATTGGAATCCACCGCCAAGACTTCCACTTTCGACCCGGCCAAGGAAAATGCCAGATCCCCGCCGGACGCGATCACCAGCGCCCGCTTCAGCGGCAGGCGGTCCACTAGCGACAACTCCAACGAGTGGTCCTCATGCATGTGGCCGAAAACCACTCCGTCAATTCCGGTCTTCATGATTCGCCAGCCCCCAGATGGTTAGGGCGAAAACCAGGTTCATCGTAAGCATCCCGCCGATGTCCGGAATCTTGTCCCCGGCGAACAGAATGCCCGCCGCATTCATCGCCACCAGCATGCCGATTTGCAGCCATGCGAAAAGCCGCTGCTTCAATCTCGCGAGGATGGAAATCGCGAACAAGGTCTCAAGTCCGCCTATCATCCCGAGCGCCAGCCGCGGCGGCAGGAACGAAGGTGCTGAAGCCACGATTTCCAGATGGCGCGCGTCCACCGCGATGATCTTGTGCCACAACCCCTGATAGAGCCAGACCAGCGCGACGGCCACGCGTACCAAGCACCACCAGTTCTTCATGACAACCACCCCGCTTGCCACGCGCCACAAGCGCTGTAAACCACCACCAGCCAAATCCAAACTCCGGTGAACCAAAAATGCATGAACGTCTCCAGGCGTTTCCCGCGCCAGAGATTCGAGCCATAGACGAACCACTGGCAATACAGACGCAGCGACCAGAACCCGCAGATCAACCACGAAGCCCACGCCGCGGCGCGGGATTTTTCCAGAAACAGCGAGGGCTCCAGCAGGCTTGGCAGCCCCATCATCACCAGCAGCACGCAGATGAAAAACGCGTGCACATGGAAGATCGCCTCATTCTCCGGTGACATGCGCGCCGCCTGTTCCCGCCACATCAGCTTGCGGCCGATGGGCACATGCAGGATGGCGAGCAGGATCAAGCCCGCGCCGGTGATTCGCAATAAAATCGGTATTACCTCACTCATGATTTTTTCAAAACAAACACCCGCACGAACGGCGTGATCCGGAAACTATCGTCCAGCTTGAATCCGCTGGTTTCCCAAGACTTTTGCCATGAAGCCACCGAGTGGAAATGCAAAAATCCCGGCCCGAACGCGACGAAGTTCGCCAGATCCCGCACATGCTCTACCAGAATGATTTTTCCGTCGTCCGCCAGACAACGCCTCGCCTCGGCGAACCACGCCGCGCGCCCGGCAACACTCCGTAATTCATGGATCGCCAGCATGCCGAACACCACGTCCTGCGAAGCGTCTGCTAGCGGCCAGCGATCAAATCTGGCAGAGATCGTCCCCTCGGTCGGAGGAAAGAGTTTTCTCGCCCGGCGGATCGAGGCTTCCGTCATGATCACCGGATCGTAGTGATCCAGCACGCTCCACGCCGCCTGTGGAAATTTCTGTTTCAGCATGGCTGAAGCCTCGTCAAACCCCGAATGACAAAGCGTGATTTTCTCCCTCCGAATATTCCCCGGGGCCCGCTCCAACCACTTCCAGCCATACAGATCGGAACAATCATAGACCAGATGCGAAACCCCGAGAGAGCCGATCAAAAAATAAGCACAAAGCAGGATGCTGAAACCCGCTGCGAGTGAGAACAAACCACCCAAACTGATAGCCGCCGAACTCAGTAACAGCACCCCTCCCGCCGCCGCATAAAACGGCCAGTTGAAGCGCGCGATCGCCAGCATCCCGTCCCATTTCCCGCGTTCACTCATCGCGTCCCCTCCCCGGCTTGATCAAGCGACCCTTCTCCCAGCGATACGGCACACCATCGACCCGGAACGCGTTCGCCAGAACCGGCGTCGCGCCGCGGAACGGGCTCTCATCGAACAAGCCCACCTTCCAATCCAGAATCCTCACCGGCTGCGGCGTCCATTCGGAGCGTTTACCTTCGATGACGACAAAGCGCCCGTCCCCTTCCGCATCGAAGGTGAACGGCATCGGACCCGCGAAATTTCTAGCAGTCCTCAAATCCGCAAACGGCGAGCCTGCGGGCGGGGCGTCTGGCTCGTCTGTCAGATCAAACGAAAGATCCAAGGTTTCCCGGCCATCCGGCAGCCAGGTCCTGACGCGCGAATCCGAGGTTTCGAGCTTCACCCGCCGGTAGTTGTAGTGTGTCAGCAAATTTCCGGAGAGCACCATCCGCGCCTTGTCCGTCTCGCTGCGGAGAATTTTCAACCCGCGCAAACGCCGCCCGTTTTCATCCCGCAGGCGGGTGAAAATCCGATAGCCCGCGAGAAAAAAATCCTGCCCCAAAAATGCCGGTAACGCGGCGGGCCGCAGTCCCTTGGTCCACACCAGCGCCACCGTCACCAATCCGAATCCCTCGTGACTGTCGATTTCCAACGGTTCCGGCACCAGGGGCCGCAAAACCTCCTCGGGAAACGCGAAGGAGACCGCCACCACCCGCTCAAACCAAGCGACCACGGGAAAAGGGTGGCGCTTGAGGAGGTGAATCACCGCGGCAGGATGTCCACTTGCCCGGAGTTCCGCAAGCCAGTCGTTGCCCATGGGAAATTTTCACCTCAACAAGAGAATTGAACAGTTCCGGCTGAAATGCTCGTTTACCTCCCATGACGCCAAAGTCCACCACTTCCCGCAGACAGTTCATCGCAGGCGCAGCCATCGCCGCCAGCTGGCCGCTCGTCGCCCACGCCGCCTCGCCCGCAACTCCGAAAAAACTCGTCCTGATCGCTGGCAAACCCAGCCACGGCCCCGGCCTGCATGAGTTCCACGCGGGCTGCCTGCTGCTCCAGAAATGCCTCACCGGCATCCCCGGCCTCGAAATTTCCGTCCACCCGAACCACTGGGTCTCCGACGAAAGTGTGCTGGAAACCGCCGACGCCGTGGTGATCTACGCCGACGGCGGAAACGGCCACCCGGTCCTCGCCGCTCCCGAGCGGAGGGAAAAAATCCAGAAGCTCGTCGATCGCGGCGGCAGTGTGATGATGATGCACTACGCGGTCGAGTGCGCGAACCACGCCAAGGACGAAGGTCAATCCGGCGAACTCTTCCGCGACTGGATCGGTGGCGCTTACGAGACCAATTTCTCCTGCAATCCGATCTGGGACGCCGACTACGGAAAATACCCGGACCACCCGATCTGCCGCGGCATGAAACCGTTCAAGATCAAAGACGAGTGGTATTTCTCCATCCGCTTCCGCAAGGAAATGACGGGCATGAAATCGTTGTTAGTCGCCACTCCGAGCGACGAAACCCGCGATGGTCCCTACGTCCATCCGAAGGGCCCCTATCCGCACATCCAGGCGAGAAAAGGCGAGGAGGAAACCATGATGTGGTGCGTCGAGCGACCCGACGGCGGTCGCGGTGTCGGCTTCACCGGCGGCCATTTCCACGGGAACTGGGCCAACGACGAATTCCGCAAAGTCGCCCTCAACGCGATGCTCTGGATCTGCAAGATCGACGTGCCCGCCAACGGCGTGCAATCCGCCGTCACCGAGGAGGACATGAAGGCGAACCTCGACGACAAAACCAAGAAGAAGTGAGCGCCACTCTTCACGGAGCGCGGGATTCATCCCGCCCGCGAAGCGAGATGCCCGTGAAATGAGCGAGCCAAAAGTGATTGCGACTCAGGCGGAATAAATTCCGCGGTCCGTTCTCACCTCGGCCGGATCATTTCAAACAGATCACCCGTCCTGCAATACCAGTTCGGCACCGACATGCGGCCGACCGGATGGAATTTCTCCCCTCTCACGCGCAGTGTCTCCGCATCAAACAACTCTTCCCTCACCTGCACCCGGTGCACGATTCCAAGGACCAACCGGTTCTCGCCGATCCGTTGGATGGAATGCACCTTGCACTCCAGGGCCGCCGGCGCGGCGGCGATCCGGGGCGGGGCGACGGCCGATGAAGCCGCGGTTTCAAGTTTCTCCCGCTCCGTTTCACTGACTCCATAGGCCACCGATGCCGCCGTGCGGACCATGACTTCCGCCAGCGCCTCATCCACGAGATTGACGACGAACTCGCCGGTGCGCTCGCAGTTCCGCGCCGTGTCCTTCGGC
>JAIFNK010000260.1 GCA_020047775.1 Akkermansia sp.
ACGACATCGGGAAAAACCTCGTCGCGATGATGTGGAAGGGCGCGAACATCGACGTCATCGACCTCGGCGTGAACGTGCCACCCGCGAAATTTGTCGAAGCCATCCGCGAGCACAATGCCAAGCTCGTCGGGCTCTCGGCACTGCTCACCACCACCATGCCCGCCATGCGGGAAACCGTGAAAGCCATCCGCGAGGCCGGTCTTTCGCCCAAGATCATGATCGGCGGTGCGCCCATCACCCATGAATACGCCATGGAAATCGGTGCCAACGGCTACGCCTCGGATGCGGGCAGCGCGGTGGACGCCGCGATGGCCTTGCTGAGATCCTGAGCGCCTCACCCGCATGGACCGATCCTACTACCTCGCCGCCGCCGGTCTGAAGATGCCCATCGGCACGCATCTTGTCCTACTGGAGGAGTTCCTCAAAGCCTGGAAATCGCCTTCAAAGCCGGGTGAATTCATCCAACAATCCAAGGTAACAGCGGTATTGCTCTAACGAAACTCCCGGCGGCGTCTGGTGGTCCACACTGGGAATGAAACCACCGGATTTCATCAAGGGAACAAGCCGCTCGAACTCGGCGCGCATCGCCTGCTCGCCGCGGTTCATGGTCATCTTGTCGAAATGGCCGACGAAGAAAAATTCGGGGAACTGCTGCCGGAGTTTCAGACCGTCCACGCCGGCCTGCCGTTCGAGAGGAAGCACGCCCCTCACGCCGATTTCCTGCAGCCATGGCACCAGCATCGTCACGTCGCCATCCGTGTCCATGATCAACGGGATGTTGTGTTCCTGCAGGCGCGGGACGAGTTTGCGGTAGTAGGGCGCGACGAATTCATCGAAGGTGCGCTTCGAGATCATCGGCCCGGAGTTATAGGACATGTCCTCGGCGATCGTCATGAACGTCGGCACGCAGACCGGCAGCATCTGGTCGAGCAACCGGAAATTGAAATCGAGAAGATCCTGATTGATGAGGTGCAGCAGTTCCGGCTCGTCCTCGTAGGCATACATCATCTTTTCAAATCCCATGAGCGTGCGGGGAAACCAGAAGAAACCCTCGATGGTGGCCCAGACCACCGCCTCGCCCTGCCGCTGACGCGACGCCCACTCCGCCATCCCCCTGATCGAGGCTCCATGGTCGGGGAACAACTGCGGCCGCACTCGGAGGTAGTCATCCATGTTGGAGACCATGCCCTCCACATGGTGCTGGGTGGCGGCGATCGTCGGATCGGTGGTGCTGAACCAGAACTGCTGATAGGGATCGAGACCGAAGTAGCGGGCGATTTCAAACACCTGGCTGAATTGATACCCTCCTGGCAACCCCTCGCCGTGCCAGCGCTCGATCGTCTGGTCCCACCACATCGCCCATTCCCAGCGTGGCAGGCGGTCCACCGGTTCGAAATTCATCACGGCACGGAAACGTTCGACATGGTTCATGGTAGGACTGTTTTGCTTGGTTGTTCTTACACCCGGAAACTGCGGGCCGTATCGAACATCGCGATAATGTTGTCCGGATCGACGTTGGCCTGGACGTTGTGGATGGGTGCGCAGACGAAACCGCTGCCGGGCGCGAGCGCGGCGAGATTGCGTTCGGTTTCAGCTGCGACTTCGTCGGGCGTGCCGTGGGCGAAGGTGCCTTGCGCATCGCAGGATCCACCCCAGAACGCGATTTGACCGCCGAATTCGCGTTTCAGCCGTCCGGGGTCCATGCCGGTGGCGGACGTTTGCACCGGGTTCAGGATATCCACTCCCATCTCGATGATCGACGGCAGCAGCGGCACGATGGCACCATCCGAGTGCAGCAGGACTTTCCATGTCGTGTTCTCATGAATCCAATCCAAGCCGCGTTTGTAGGCGGGCAGCAGGAGCTCGCGAAACATGTTTGCTGATAGAAATGGCGCGTTCTGGGTGCCGAAGTCATCGGCGATCTGGATGACCTGAACGCGGTCGCCGACAGCGGCATGAAAGCCGCGCAGGTTCTCGATCCATGCATCCACGAGTTCCGCGTAGAGTTCCTCCACGTATTCCGGTTCGGAGGCGAAGGTCATCAGCCATTCCTCGAATCCGCCCTGCCCGATGCCGTTGAACAATTCATACGGCGGACCGAATGCGGCGACGATCGCCTTGTCGGTATTGTTAAACAGCGCCTCGGCTTCGAGATGATAGTGTTCGAAGGTGGCGGCATCCACGCGGGGCGCGCGCCATTCCGAAAGATCGGGATGCAGTGCGCCGGGATATTTCTCGAAGCGGTCGAAGTAGAATCCGGTGCGCGGCATGGCCGCGATATCCTCGCCGTTGCGCTTCAGCACGAGGCCGCCCACGCCGTCGGGCACGGGAGTGAAGCCACCGGGCACTTCGGCGCACAGGCCATCGGGAAACGTGAACGGCTTCCAGTTTTCATTGCGGATGCCGAAGGCCACTGCCGGACGATTCAATCCAATGCAATCCGCACCGAAGCGTTCCGCCACGTCCTGCTCGATGTCGGCGATCATTTGATAGGTGTCGAAGATGCGCGGCAGCCGCCCATTGCCGCAGCCGAGGCGTTCGCGCAATTTCACATAAGCCCACACGGAGATGCCGGATTGCCGCGTGCCGCCAAAGTCGATCGGCACGCGGTCCACAGGTTGATGCCGGATGGCGGCGATGATGCGTTCACGCGAGGTCATGGCGATGGAAGTTGACGGGTGCCTCCATTCCACCCGGTTGGCAATTCACAAGCCAGTCCCATCCGTGCGCATTGCCCTGCAAAAACCAAGCATAACTTGCTTACGGATGTTCCTTCAATCATCCCGGATAGCATGGGTATGGTTCCAACGGTGAGTCCCAGGCTGTCTTGCGGTCCACCGGTTGGGAGCGCATCAATGCCCGGCAGCATTCCATGTGGCTCACGAGTTGATGACATTTACGCCGACCCGCGAGGCCACTTGCAAAGAACCGGGTTTTTACATGGCAGGTTGCTGGTGGTCCTCTCGGTAGCGTGCCGGACCGGTGCCCATGAGTGAAGCGAAGGCACGGCTGAAGTGGGCGTGGTCGTAGAAGCCGCAGCGTTGCGCCACGGCCGTCACGGTGTCGTCGGTTTCGTTGAGCAGACGGCAGGCGTGTTCCACCCGGATGGCTACAAGATACTGGTGCGGGCTGGTGCCGAAGGCTTTGCGGAAATTGCGTTCGAATTGGCTGATAGAAAGACCCGCCTGTTGGGCGAGTTGCGCGGTGGTGAGAGGTTCCGCGAACTCTTCGTGCAGTCTTGCCACGGTGGAAGCCAGCCTTCTCATCGTGGCGGGTGCCGTGCGCAGATTCTCGATCCTGCGGGAAAATCCCGCCAAGCCGATGACGCGGCCGTTCGCGTCACGCAGCGGGATTTTATTGGTGATGACAAGATGGGGCGAACCTTCGCGCTCGGGGGCGGGTTCGATACGGTTGAACTTTGGCAATCCCGATTCCATCACTTCGCGATCATCGGCAAGGTATTCCTCGGCCCGTGCGGCCGGAAAGAAATCCTTATCGGTTTTACCCAGCGCCTCGCGTTCGGATTTCACCTTGCAGAATTCGCAGCCAAGGCGGTTCAGTGCCATAAACCGGGCCTCGCGATCCTTCATGAAAAACGAAACGTCTGGCATCATGTCAAACAGGCGCACGAGTTGTTGCAGGGAACCGATTTGCCGAAAAAACGCTTCGGGGCTGGATTTAGACTTCATGCCGGGATTTTACACAAGAATGAGCGAATTGTGCAAGCCGCATGCCAGTGTGACTTGCGTAGGATGTAATCCTCGTACAGGAGAACAGCGCCATGAACCAATCCCGCCGCACGTTTTTACAGACCACCCTCGCCACCGCCCTCGCCAGCGGAGGTCTCCATGCTCAAGCCGCACCGACGGGTCGCAAACTGCGCATCGCCGGCATTGGCGTGGGTGGCATGGGTCTCAACAACATGACCAACCTCGCGGGCGAGGACATCGTCGCGCTTTGCGATGTGGATCACGCCTTCGCAGCAAAAGCATTCAACAAGTTTCCTGCGGCCAAGCGCTGGAAGGACTTCCGGGAAATGCTGGAAAAACAACCGGAAATCGAGGCGGTGATGATCGCCACTCCAGACCACACCCATGCATCGATCGCCCTCGCCGCTCTCAAGGCTGGCAAGCATGTTTACTGCCAGAAACCACTCACGCATGACATCTATGAAGCCCGCCTGTTAGGCAAGGCCGCCGCAGAGGCGAAAGGCTGCGTCGCGGTGATGGGAAACCAACATCACTCGTCGGCCGGTGCCCGCAAGATTGTGGAGTGGGTCGGCGCCGGCTTGATCGGTGACGTCACCCGGGTGATCGCTTGGTGTTCGCTCAATTACCGACCCTTCGGCAACGCTTACTGGTCCACCCTAACGGACCGTCCTCCGGAGGAAACCCCGCCCGTACCGGAAACCTTGGCGTGGGATCTTTGGCTCGGAGCCGGGAAGGAGCGGCCCTATCACCCCACTTACCACCCGGCACGCTGGCGCGCATGGTGGGACTATGGCTGCGGAATGATGGGCGATCGCGGAGTCCACACGCTCGACGCTTCTTGCTGGGCGCTCGATCTCGCGAAACCCTCCGCCATCGAACGGCTCTCAATCGAGGGCGCCAACGAATTCATCCATCCTGACAAGGCGCACGTCCGCTATGAATTTCCTGCTCGTGGAAAGTTTCCCGCGATGCAACTCGATTGGCATTCCGGCGAGCGGCCGAAAGAAGTCGATGAACTGATTCCCGGAGGAAAAGGCGGCGACGAACAAGGCGGCGCGGTCATTATCGGCAGCCGCGGAATGATCAGTCATGGCACCTACCCGGGCAACAGTCTCGCCCTGCATCCCAAATCCCTCGCCGAGGCCGCCCGCGCTGTCCCGGAATCACTGCCTCGGATGCGCGGCAGCCACGAGGCGAACTGGGTGGCGGCCTGCAAAGGAGAAGGGCCGGTTTCCTCGGACTTCGGTTACGCATCCATCCTAACGGAATTGACCCACCTCGGAAACCTGGCGATCCGCCTGGGCGGCAGGATCGAGTCGGATGCCGCCGCAGGCCGGTCCACCAACCGACCCGAAGCCGAGGCCCTGGTCCGCATGCCGCGCCGGCAGGGATGGGAGCTTTGATCATTTTCTAACTCGCCGAGAATCATGAACCCGCTTCCCGATCCATTCCGCAAAAAACGACGGGAAAATGGCGTGCTCGAATGCGAATTCCAAGGTGAAAGCGTGCCAATGATCCTCCGTCACGAGGCGGTGCGCATGGCGGCGAAGGACTGGATGAAGTTCAGTTCCGACGCACCATTCCGCGTGCCCATCCCTTCGGAAGAGAATGTCAGGACGATGCGGCAGTTGCCGATCGAAACGAATCCGCCCGAGCACACCGATTACCGCGCGATCGTCGAACCGTTTTTCCGGCGACCGAAGGAACCGGATGTTGTCGCGCGCATCGAAGATCTGATCGACACGATGCTTGCCGATGCCATGGGCCGCGACCTGGTCGAGATCGTGCGCGGGTTCGCGCTGCCCTTGCAGTCCCGGGCTCTGACATTTTTGCTCAACGTTCCGGAATCCGAGGCGGAGGTCTGGATCGGTTGGGGCATTCATGTGTTTCACGACGGTGGTTCCGGAGAACAAAAAGGCTGCTCGCTCGAAGCTTATCTCGACGCGAAATTCGATGAGGCCGCCGCCAATCCCGGCGACGATTTTTTCAGCGCCCTCACTCGTGCGACGTTCCGCGGGCGACCGCTG
>JAIFNK010000331.1 GCA_020047775.1 Akkermansia sp.
GCATAGACCGACTTCTCGCCGTCCGGCGTCAACGCCGCCGCAGCGGCCATGGCGAATGAAAGGTTGCCGTTCTTGCCGTTGTCCACGAATCCCGCCTCGGGTTTGTTGTCGCCGTAGGGATTGTTGCCACGACCGGCGAAGGGGAAATACTGGGTCAGCACATCGAGCAGGGTGCGCTCCGGGACATTGGCACCGCATTCCTTGGCCAACATCAGGAAGGTGACCACCGCCGTGCCCGCAGCGTTGTGGAGCCCCCCGCCACCGCCGTAGCCGACGGCCGCAGCTTTTCCCTTCTGGGACCAACCGCCCATGAACTCCGACTTCACTGCCGAGTCCACCCATGTCTGGATCACCGGCAAAGCGACGGGATCACCGGTCCGCAGGTAATACTCACAAAGGGGAATCCCGCCGTAACCCAGGTGCCAGGCATAGGTCGGGGATTTCTTGCCGACCATGCCGTGGACCCATGACTTCACCGGGGCAAGATCCTTCTCCTCGCCTGTGCCCAACAGAAACAACATGCCGATCTGGCCGAACCCCTTCTCGCTGTGCTCTTTGGCGAGGTAGTCGGCGAAGTCGCGGACGATCTTATCGGACTTCGGGCAGTTGAGCGGCCAGGTCGGGCTGTAGGCACCGAGCACCGGGATTTTCACCACCACCTCTTGGGCGGGCGCATCGGCCTTGTCCTTGAGCAGGAAACGAATCACACCGTCGCCAGCTTCCGCCGCGGTGATGATGCCGCCCAGCTGGATGCGCGGGTCGATGTCCTTGAGCGACTGGCCATTGATACTTTCAATGATCTGGCCGGTCACGAACTTGCCGGTGGCGGCGGCTGGCGACCCCTCCTCGACCTTGCCCACCTTCATCACGAACACAGGCTGCACCAGCTCGATGCCGATGCCCACCGGGCCGAAGCGACCGACCATCTGCGACGACTTGTCCTCGGCGGGCCGGGACGAGAACAGGGCCGGCTCTTTGTAGAAACTCCCGCTTGCCTTCTCTTGCGCCGCGCCCAGGCCGCCACAAAATGCGGCAAAGCACAGCACATACCCTATTCCCCACTTCACAGGTCTTGTTTTCATAATCGTATCCGGATCATGGGCGGCACTCCCCAATCGGCTGGCCGGCCATGGCCCGGATACGGTCGATGCCGCGCCGAACTTGCAGGCAATGTGCCGGGTGGAAAACCGACATTCAATACCCCGGACAAAGCCTCCTGGCGTGAACGGGTGAAGTTTCTTCAGGGCTGCTTCAGTGCCTCTGAAATTTTCTCCGCGACTTGAGCTGCTAATTTCGCGGAGCCTTCGATGGTGAAATGAACATCACCGGGCTTGGTGAATATGGCGGGTGGAAACGCTTTGCTGGAGGCGTGGAGATCGTTAACGGGGATCTGGTGACGCGCCATGACCCGCGCGGCGATGGCGTTGTATTTGGCGTCGTCGCCGACGAAACGTCCCACCTCGCCTTCGGGCACGACGGTGGTGCTGGCCCAGACGAGCCTGGCACCGGTGGCTTTGAGTGTTTCTACCAGTTTCTCCAGATTGCGTTCATAGTCCGCGGGCGGAGGTGATAGTTTCCCCTTCACCTTGTCCCGGTTTCCTTGTTCCTTCGATTCCGGGTGGCGGTAGCAAAGATCCCACAAGCCCCAGTTGAAATGGATGACATCCCAGCGGTTTCCACCGAGATATTGGTTCAACTTCGCCAATCCCATCGTCGTGTCGCCACAGTTGTCCGGCTGCCGACCATCGGGCCGCATCGGCCGAAACACATTCGCCTTGCCGCGCAGCAGCTCACGCACGGGCAGCGTATAACCGATTGAAATCGAGTCGCCGAGAATCAACACGTTAGGAAGCTTCGGGTCAGCCTGCGCTTCCCACTTGCCGCGGAGATCTTCAGTCGGAGTGAAGGGCGCGGCGGCCCAGGCCAGGCCGGCAAAACAACAGAAGATCAGACCGAGAAAAGATCTTGTGATCATTCGATGAAGTAAATGAAGTTTCGGAGTTGGATCGTCGGGTTGTAGACTGCCGATTTCAGGAAAGGGTCAGGACATCCCCCTGCCGCAGTTCAAGATTTCGGATTTCGGCGTCCTTGCCATTGAGCAATGCCTTCGGCTGGCGCCCCTTGAAGAGAGCGAGATCGAGTTGATTGAGGGTGAGCGTGCCATGGGTGATGGTGAGTGTGGCCTTGCCGTCCTTTTGATCGTAAGTGCCCCATGCCTTGCTCGTGGTGAAGGGCGCGCGGAAGTGGTCTTTCTGAATGACCGGATCAAAGGTCAGACGTCCTTTGGCCTGATCAAACCCGAAGCCGCAGACGGCGAGGAAAACGGCGTAGGAGGCGCCGGCGCGGGCATAGTGGTCGGAGCACTCGATTTCGTTATAAGGATTGCGGCCGCGGCCGGCCGAGTAGCGGTCGTGGATCGCGCGGGTGACGGCGAGTCCGTCTTGGACGAGGTCGTCATCGCGCTCGGCGACCATGTGGGCGGCGGCTTGATATTCGAATCCGGTCATGAACTCGTTGAAGTAGGCGTATTGCCAGTGTTTTTTAAAATCCGGCTTCAGTCCGCCCTTGGGCCAGGTGCACATCAGGAGGCCGGAATCGCCTGCGGTGGCGTAGTGGCGGCCTTCCTTGAATCCCTGGCGAAACGAACTGTATTCCGGCACAAAGTTATATTTCCACAAAGCCCGCAAGGCGGACTTCTGGTGGTCCGCCTGATAGATCCGGCCGAGGCCGACTTGGTTGGCCCAGAACTGGCCCATCACCTGGTCGATATAACAACCTTCGCCAACCCCGATGGCCTTGGCATGGTCGGGATCTTCAATTTGCACGTAAAACTCGCCGTTGAAGAGCGTGGCGATGTTTTTCGCGCCTTTTTGGTAGATATCACTGACGGTAGCGGCGAATTTTTCATCACCCATGGCAAGCGCGAGTTCCTCTCCGGCGCGCAGCGAGGCGAGATACATCGAGCAGAGAACGTGCACCTTGCCATACCATTCGGCATCGAGCGTGTTGTGCTGCATGCCGTCTAACAACCCATCAAGACCACCCCGCTTGTCGGCAGCGTCGAAGTCGATGAGGTATTGCAGGGCCTTGCGGGTGGCGGGCCAGACGCGTTTGAGGTAGCCGGGGTCGTCACTGAGTTGGTGGTCGCGCAGGGTGCGCAGGATATAGGACGTCTGGGCATCGATGGCCGTTGTTTTGCTGTTGCTGCCGCGGAAGCGGATCGAGCCGTCCGGATTCTGGGCGATGCCGTAATCGGTGACCTCGCGGAGATTGCGCTCGATTTCCGGAAACAGGCGGGCGTGGCCTTGGGAGTATTCCCAGACATGGCCGCAGGTTCCCGGGCAGCAACCGATGCCCTCCCAAGCCCAGAACCGGTCGTTTTCGAGGATGACGCAGGTCTCGGTCTGGAGTGTGTTAGTGGTGAGGATCGTGCGGTCGAGCAGCCATTGCGGGAGGGTCGAGTCATTCCAGGTAGCGACCCATTTGCGGGTGGATTGGCAGAGATCATCCTGGCACGAGGCGAAGTGGGCGAGCACGGCACGGGCGTCGGGGAAACGCTTGGCGTAGTGGCGCCGGACTATGCCGAGGGCGAGCTTGGGCGAGAGGTTGGGGAAGTGCCAGGCGATGGCAAAACGGAGGGTGGTTTTGCCGCCCGCCGGAATGGTGGCGGAGACGCGGACGGAGTTGTCGGCGGGGTCGGCCTTGGCACCCGCCGGGACGAGAGCGGCGATGGCCATCGAGCCATCATCCGGAGCGGGAGCGGAACTGTCCGTGATGCGGAGACCGTGAAACAGGCCGGTGGTGGATTTTTCGGCGATGGCTTCCGTGAAGCGCAGGGCCTCGCGTTTTGAGAATTGTCCGGCGGGATTGTTGAGATAGGCGTTCAGGGTGATTTCCGCGGCCTCGGCAGTGGGGTTTCCGATCGTGTATTCCAAAACCGTTAGGGGCAATGAAGACGCTTTGAGGTCGAGAGGAATGAAAGGACTGAAGGCATCGAGACGCACCTTAAGCGGTGTCTTGGAGCTGGCATAGTCCACCGTGCCGACCGGCCAGCGACCGGTGAAAGAAACGGTTTCCCAAGCGGATGCGTCGAGCGGGTGATCGGTACCCTTGTGGGTGAGCGAGAACCGGGCGTGCACGCCGTTTTGGTGATTCGCGGCGCGCGGGGGCAGGAGGAAGTTCGCCCCATCGCGTTCACGAGGCTGGCGGCCTTGGATGGTTTCCAAGCCTACCGGAGATCGGGCTTCTTTGTTAGGAACCACGCCTTCGTGGTGTTGATTAAAGACGTCCCAAACCCACAACCGGCCATCGCCGGAAAGATAAACAGTGCCGCAGGCGATGCCGCCAACAGTCATGCCGATCAAGTCGAGGTCACAGTCCGTCTTGCGGTATTGGATCCCGGCATCGAGCTGGTGGCCGCGCGTGGTGAGCGAGGCGAGCCAGTCGGCGGAGAGCCCTTTGTCGCGGGGCACGAATTTGGCGTAAAGCATGGCGCTCGGATCCTCCGCCGCTTGTGAGCGCTGGAAGGAAAAACCGAGTCCGGCACCGGCCAGGCTGCTGAGACGGAGGAACGGGCGACGTTTCATGGGGATGGTCTATGAAGAGGCTGGTCATAAGTCCAATTCCGAGTTTCAAGCAATCAGGTCTTTAACGAAGACCGCTCTCTTCTTTCGTCATTCCGACGGAAAAGCCCGGAGCGACGATGCGCTCCGGGCTCCTACACATTTCAACCTTCCACTTTCAAATCAGAATTTCCAAACCAGATCGACGGTCACACGGGACTCCATGAGACTGTCTTCCTCGTTGGTGATCGGGATTTCATAAGCGGCACCCACGTCGATGCTGTCGGTGATGCGCGAGCGGAAGCCGAACGCAGCGGAGGCGAAATCACGGTTATCGTCGGAATTGACGGCACCGATGTTGAAAAGGTCGCCACCTTCGAACTTGGCCACGGCGGGAACCGCTCCTCCGACTTGCGAAGGGTAGTTGCCCGAGCCGTTTCCAGAGTCGATCACGTGGAACCAGTTCACTTCTACCAGCGGGATGAACCACGAGCAGACTTCATAACTGACGTGGGCGCTGAGCCAACCTTCGGTGGACTGCTGGTCGGAGAACGGGATTTGAAATCCGAGTCCGCCGGCGAACTGCCAGCAATCGACGAGTTTCAGGCCGGAGATCATGAGATTGACCGCGCCATCGCCTTCGCCTTGGAAAACATCGCTGTTACCGGTGGGAATTTCGAAGGTCATGGTGCCGCTGAGGGCGGTTTGGGCGACGGGATCGAGAATGAACGCGTATTTCACGCCCGCGCCGAGATTTGCCCAGCCACTTTCTTTACTGAGCGTCGAGTCGGGGCGCATTTCGACGAAGCCGTCCTTGGATGCGACGATGGATAACCGCTCATTGACCGCGAATTCCGCCTGCAGGGCGTAGAGTTCCACATGGCCACCGACACTCACCGGGCCAAGCGTGGTGTTGAGTTGATCCGGCAGGGAGTGATAGGCGAAAATCGGATGCACGTTGGTGGTGGGCAGCGCGAGGTCGAAGAGTGTGGGATTACTGATCGGGCGGCGGGCCTGGGCAAATCCGTCGCTGGAAGCGACGGGAGCAGGGGTGGTCATGTCGGTGACGGTGGAACCGGCAAAGACGAACGAACTGAGAAGCCCGAAGGCACCGAGTGCACTGATGGATTGTTT
>JAIFNK010000239.1 GCA_020047775.1 Akkermansia sp.
CTTCGGAGAGGACGAACTGTCCGCCGCCGATGTAGGTGATGCCTTCCGGATCGTAGAACGCGGTGCCCTGCGGCGCGCCCGACTGGAGGTCGAGCGACATGGTGTCGATCAACGCACCGGTTTTGGAAACCTGGGTGACCGAGCGGCCGCCGTCGCAGGAAATGAAGAGCGTGTCGGTGTCCCAGTTGTAGGTGACGGCGGAAGCTTCCTGACAGAGCAGGTTGTGGGAGGCGGTGCCGGGCGGCAGCGCGGTGCGTGTTGGCTCCGGCAGGTTGTAGCGGCCGGTGCGGACGTAGGTGGCAAGATTGATCGTGCCGGCTGCGGTTTCGTCATTGACGATGGTGCCAATACCGGTGGCTGTGCCGAGCACGGTCGCGCCGGTGGTGTTGACGAGGTTGGATAGGGTGACGATGACCGTTTCGTTGCCCTCCAACACCGTGTCGCCGGTGACCGTAATGTTGATCGGCAGCGTGGTCGGGCCGTTGGCGGTGAAACTAAGCGTTCCCGAGGCGAGGGTGAAGTCAGAGGCATCGGCAGTTCCGCCAGTAACCGCGTAGTCGATGGTGAAGGCGGTGGTGGTATCCGTGCGGGTGACGTTGAGTGCGAGATTGCTGGTGCCGCTGTTTCCTTCCGCTAGGGACGCACTGGCGATACTCACGGCAGGAATGCCGACAGTGACGCCGGGCGAGCCGACGTCGAGAGCGCTCGCGGCGGATGCAAAGGCACCGAGACTGCCCACGGACGCGAACGAGTAACGGGGCGAGGAAGTGCCGGATGTGGGATCCCACACGGCGGATTGGGTTTCGGTGGGGGCTCCGGCGGATGGACCGGAGTGCGTTCCGGTGGAGGGGTTTCCATCGGCTTTGGTGAATCCCCCGGCCGCGTAGCTGAAGAAGAAGATCTCGTTCTGGCCTTCATCAAAGAACGAGACGCCGTCGTTCTGACCAAGTCCCGGTGCACCGGTGGATTGGAAAACCTGCACGCTGTTTGGAATGTTCCACCAAGTGCGGAAAGCCGCGGGGGCGAGATTGCAGAAAATCACCGACTCGCCTGGAGCGATGCTCGAACCGGCGGGCAGCTTGTAAGCCTGGGCAGCAGAGGCCGAGCGACCGTTGTCATGCCAACTGTAGCCCTCCAGCGAGACCGTCCCGGCACTGATGTTAGTGAGCTCCCAGAAATCGTTCACGCCCGCGGCGCTCTGTTGGGAAAGCACCTCGGTGAGCAGGAGTTTCTGCACATAAACATCGCCATCATCGTTCACCGTCAGAGTCGTGGTGCCAGAAGTCGCATCCGTCGCGGATGCGGTGATGATCGCGGATTTGTTTCCGTCCGGGAAATTGTCGTTCACCGCCGTGATGTCGAAGGACGCGGTGGCGGAACCCATCGGGATGGTCACACTAGCAGGCACGGTGGCCTCGGTCGCATCGCTGGAAGAGAGCGTCACCAGCAGTGCGCTGCTGGTATCACCCGTGCGGGTAACCGTACCGACCGATGCGGGGTTAGTCGCGCTTTCAGAAAAACTGCTCACGGTCGCACCGAGAGAAAGCGTGAGGCTTGGCGGCGCCACGGCCAGTCCGCTGACACCCGGAGATCCGATGGTGAGGGCATCGGTCGTGTGGGCGAAACCGCCGAACGTGCCGACAACCGCTGCGGCATAACGCGGGGCGCTGGTGCCAAATCCAGGATCCAGAACCATGGAGACTGTAGCGGCTCCGCCTGCGGAGGCACCGGCATGACCACCGGCCGAACCACTGCCGTTGGAACGGGTGAAACCACTTGCCGAATAGCTCAGAAACAAAACCTCCGTGTTTGCCGAATCAAAAAGGGTGATGCCGTCATTCTGGCCCAGGCCCGGGTTTCCGCCGCTGCTCAATACCTGAACTGAATTCGGAATGCCCCATGCGGTGCGAAACGTCGCCGCATCACCGGTGACGTTGAAAACAACCGACTCACCCGCCGCAATGAAAGTTCCAGAAGGCACGACGATGGCACCAGTCGTGGTGCGGGCATTGTCGATCCACTTGTAATTACTCAGATCGACTGCGGAAGAACCTGTATTTGTCAGCTCCCAGAAATCACCTCCGGTGCCATTCGAATTGATCTCGGTGACGAGCAACTGGGCGTTTAGAGTGCTGGAGAACGCTGCCAGAGCGAGCGATGTTGGGGCGAAAAAGGAAGAAACTTTCATGGGAGGTCAGGACGGGATGCGCTGGACTCTCGCGAGTCATCATCCCAAAACCGCCTTTTCCTTGTGACGATTTCGTCAGGACGATTTCGTCACACGAATGAAGGATTCCGCCCGATCCAGGTTACGAATTCGTCACGCCGGGACAACACGCGGTCCCCAAAAAGTAGTCCTGGACTACTTTTTGATCACGCCACCGCGACTTCGATCTGCTTGTCCACGTCCTCGCGGAGGTTCTCGATGATGAAGTCCTGGCGGTCCGGAGTGTTCTTGCCCATGTAGAACGCTAACAATTCCTTCACTCCTTTGCCTTCCTCATACTCGACGTGGTCGAGGCGCATGTCCGGGCCGATCATGAAGCTGAACTCGTCGGGCGAGATTTCCCCGAGGCCTTTGAAGCGGGTGATCTCGGCGGCTTTGCCAAGTTTAGCCATCGCTTTCTTCCGCTCGTCGTCGTCGTAGCAGTAGATGGTTTCCTTCTTGTTGCGGACGCGGAAGAGCGGCGTTTGCAAAATCCACAGGTGGCCGTCGCGGATCATTTCCGGGAAGAACTGGAGGAAAAACGTAAGCAATAACAGGCGGATGTGCATGCCGTCCACGTCGGCATCGGTGGCGATGACGACTTTGTTATAACGCAGGTATTCGATGCCGTCCTCGATGTTGAGCGCGGCCTGGAGCAGGGCGAACTCCTCGTTTTCATAAACGATCTTGCGCGGCAGGGCGAAGGTGTTGAGAGGCTTGCCACGCAGCGAGAAGACTGCCTGGGTTTCCACGTCGCGGCTCTTGGTGATGGAGCCGGAGGCGGAGTCGCCCTCGGTGATGAAGAGGGTGGATTCCTCGCGGCGCTTGTGCTTGCTGTCGTAGCGGACGCGGCAGTCGCGGAGTTTTTTGTTATGCACCTTCGCCTGCTTGGAGCGCTCGCGGGCGATTTTCTGGATGCCCTTGAGGTCCTTGCGCTCGCGCTCGGCGGAGAGGATGCGCTTGTGGATCGCCTCGGCCACCTGCGGGTGCTTGTGCAGGTAGTTGTCCAGATTGGTCTTGAGGAAATTCCCAATGAAGGTGCGCAGCGACTCGCCACCCGGCTCGATGGTGGCGGAGCCGAGCTTGGTCTTGGTCTGCGACTCGAACACCGGCTCGATGATGCGCACGCAGACGGCGGCCTCGATGCCGGCGCGGATGTCGGACGGCTCGTATTGTTTTTTATAAAATCCGCGGATGACCTGGACCAGCGCCTCGCGGAAGGCGGCGAGGTGGGTGCCGCCTTGCGAGGTGTTCTGGCCGTTGACGAAGGTATAATATTCCTCGCCGCTCTCGGGCGTGTGGGTGAAGGCGATTTCGATGTCCTTGCCGACGAGATGGATCGGCGGATAGAGCGCCTCATTTTCCATCTCCTCGCGCAGCAAATCCAGCAAGCCGTCCTTCGAGCGGAACTTCTTGCCGTTGAAATTGATGGTGAGCGCCGGATTCAGGTAGGAATAATAGCGACACATCTTCTCGACGAACTGCTCCTTGAATTTCGCCTTGGCGGGGAAAATCGTGCGGTCGAGCTCGAAGGCGAGGCGGGTGCCGTTCACACCGTCGTCGCGACGTGGGTTTTTCATGTCCAAGGTGAGCTGGCCCTTGGAAAATTCCAGTGCCTTGGTCTCACCGTCGCGCCAGGCCTGGATTTCGAAAAAGTTGGAAAGCGCGTTCACCGCCTTGATGCCGACGCCGTTGAGACCGACGGATTTCTTGAACGCCTCGCTGTCGTATTTGGCCCCGGTGTTGATCTGCGCGGCGCAGTCGAAGAGTTTTCCGAGCGGAATCCCCCGTCCGAAGTCGCGCACTTCCACGCGGCCTTCCTCGTCGATGGTGACCTTGACCTCCTTGCCGTAGCCCATGATGTGCTCGTCGATGGAGTTATCGACCGCCTCCTTGAGCAGGATGTAGAGGCCGTCGTCGGGCGAGGAGCCATCGCCGAGTTTCCCGATGTACATGCCGGGTCGCATGCGGATGTGTTCGCGCCAATCGAGGGATTTGATGTCGTCTTCGGTGTAGTCGGCTGCCATGGGAAAATTTGTTTTGGAGTTCCTAAACGGTTGCCGGGACGGGTGCAAGGGCGGGAAGGGCATTTCGCAGCACCCGGCTTTCATCCGAGGGAAATTTGAGACAATACACGCTGAAAACCGCATTTGAGGCGGAGCAGCCTGCGGTTTTTCACTCCAGGGTGGGACCGTCAATTGCCCGGATGAGCCACGGGCGACCTAAAATGGAAACCAAATCCTGAACTTACCAACCCACCCTTGATATGGACAACATGACATTCGGACTGACAATGCTGCTGGTCGGCATGGGCGGCACGCTGCTGACGCTGTGGATTCTCGCCATCCTGATCGGCTGGCTCACCCGGCTCTGCCAAACCAACGGGGAATGAGCCAAACATGAGTGAGGCCATTTTCAGCGCTCTCGATGCCCTCGGCGCGGGTGCGAGACATTTCATTTCCCCCGCCGGAGTGCCCAATCTGGTGATGATCCTCGTCGCGCTGGGCATGTTCTGGCTGGCGATCCGCAAGGAGGTCGAGCCGCTGCTGCTCTTGCCCATCGGCTTCGGCTGTCTGCTGGCCAACCTGCCGCTCAGCGATGTGATGGAGAAGGAGGGTTTCCTGCGCGTGCTCTTCGACATGGGGATCGGCAACGAGCTTTTTCCGCTGCTCATCTTCGTCGGCATCGGATCGATGACGGATTTCACGCCCTTGCTGGCGCGGCCTAAGATGATCCTCTTCGGTGCGGCCGGCCAACTGGGCATCTTCCTCACGCTGATGGTCGCGCTGGCGCTCGGATTCGACAAGGAGCTGGCGGTTTCGGTGGCGGTCATCGGTGCCTGTGACGGCCCGACCGTGATTTACGTCTCCAATCTCTTCGCCGGGCTCGGCAAGATTGATCCGTCGATGGTGGGCGCGTTGGCCGTGGCGGCCTACTCCTACATGGCACTGGTGCCGATCATCCAGCCGCCGATCATGCGCTTGATGACCACCGAGAAGGAACGGGCGACGCCGATTCCTCCGACAAAAAACAAAGTCCCCAAGTCCGCCCTGGTGTTCTTTCCGATCCTGGTCGTCGTGCTCACCGGCATCATCGCGCCCAAGGGACTGCCCTTGATGGGGTCGATCATGTTAGGCAATTTCCTTAAAATGAGCGGCGTCGTCACACGCCTGACCAAGGCCAGCGAGAATGAAATCGCGAACGTCAGCACACTTTTCCTGGGTCTGGCCATCGGTGGGACCATGGACGGCCATGAGTTTCTGAAACAACAAACGCTGCTCGTCTTCGCCCTCGGGCTCATGGCCATCATCGTCGATACGGTGGGTGGCCTGCTGCTCGGTAAAATCTGGTATCGGCTGTCCGGCGGCAAGATGAACCCCTTGGTCGGCGCGGCGGGCATTTCCGCCTATCCGATGGCAGCCCGGATTGTCGAGGTCGAGGGGCTGAAGAGCAATCACCAGAACCACCTGCTCATGCACGCCATGGCA